>NZ_NDIM01000001.1:0-14426 GCF_002241375.1 Vibrio sp. V19_P1S1T109
GTTTTGGCCGATGATGATCGCAAAGCCTTATCTAAATATTGCATTTCCCAGCGACTTCGTTAATTATTTGTATATTCAAATAAAACTCATCATGCCCATGTCAAGCTCACCACTTTATAGACAAATAAAACAATTTATTTTAGATAACATTGAATCCGGACACTGGCCTGTCGGCCAACGCATAAGCACCGAGCTAGAACTGACCGAGCAATTTAATGTGAGTCGGATGACGGTGAATAAAGCGATACGGGATCTGGTGGCTGATGGAAAACTGCAGCGCCGACCGAGGCTAGGTACTTTTGTTTGCGCTGTAGAAGACAAAGCGGAATCACCGTTACTTGATATTCGTAATATTGCTGACGAGGTCGCTAGCCGAGGGAAGCAATATCGCAGTAAAGTCTTAAAGCAACTTGCGTTAACAGCAGATGAAAGTGTCGCTATCAAACTCGGCGTCATGCTAGGATCTTCTGTTTTTTATAGTGAAATCATTCACTTTGCTAATGACACTCCGATACAACTTGAAGTGCGCTGGGTCAATAGCCGCTACGCGCCCCACTATCTTGAACAAAACTTCTCGTTCATGACGCCCAATCAATATCTTTCACAAAACTGCCCATTGAGTGCAATTGAGCACACTGTTGAAGCCATTATTGCCGAGCATCACATCAAACAATTGTTGCAACTGGCCGTCAATGAACCCTGTTTACTACTCAATCGCCGCACTTGGAGTGGCGATAAGTTAGTCAGCTCTGCACTGCTTTATCACCCGGGCTCTAAATACAAATTAACCTCTAAAGTGATGCTCGATTAACGCTACACATTTCAACATTCGATCACACTTTTGCAACATTCATCTTGCACCGCCTGCGCTTTTACCTTATTTATTTGTATATACATTTAAATCAGCAGCGCACTAAGCGATAACGGTGACAATAAAGATGGATCTAATACTGACCAACGCGTGTATCGTCAGCATGGAACAAGGAGAGCTTGGCTATCAGCCTAGCTCTCCTAAAACTGTGGTGATAAAAGCGGGCAAAATTGACGCCTACTTTGATAGCCACATTCCCATCGCCGCCGCGCCAGAACACAAAGTCATAGATTGCCAAGGCAAGCTTATCACTCCGGGGTTGATAGATTGCCATACCCACCTTATCTATGCTGGTAACCGCGCCAATGAGTTTGAAATGCGCTTGCAAGGTGTTCCCTACCCAGCGATCGCCAAACAAGGCGGCGGTATTTTATCAACCGTCCACGCCACCCGCACCGCATCCATTGACCAATTGGTTGAGTTGGCACTACCAAGGTTAGAGGGGTTGCTGCGTTCCGGTGTCACATCCGTTGAGATCAAATCGGGCTACGGTTTAACGCTCCATGATGAGATAAAAATGCTCAAAGCGGCTAAGCACCTTGAGGATCATCGCCGCATTAAAGTCGTCACAACACTGCTCGCCGCTCACGCCATTCCACCAGAATATCAACACCGATCAGACGATTATGTTGAGCATATTTGTCAGGAAATCATCCCTCTGGTGGCCGAACAAAAACTCGCTTCGAGCGTCGATGTGTTTTGTGAATCGATTGGTTTTACGCTGGCACAAACAGAAAAAGTGTTCCAAGCCGCAATTGCGCATGGGCTGCAAGTGAAAGGTCATACCGAGCAATTATCAAACCTAGGGGGAAGCGCTTTAACCGCACATTACCAAGGTTTGTCTGCCGATCATATCGAATATTTAGATGAGCAAGGTGTGTTTGCACTCGCCCGTTCCAATACCGTGGCAACCTTGCTGCCCGGTGCTTTTTATTTCTTACGTGAAACCCAACGCCCACCGATTGATTTACTGCGTCAGCATCATATTCCAATGGCCATCGCAAGTGATTTCAACCCCGGTACATCGCCGTTTGCTGACCTCACTCTTATTATGAATATGGCGTGCACACTGTTTGGCTTAACCCCCCAAGAAGCCTTACGAGGTGTGACTCAACATGCTGCGCAAGCGTTAGGTTTTGCTGATTCTCGCGGCAAAATTGCCACTGGCTACGATGCCGATCTCGCCATTTGGAATATTAGCCACCCAGCCGATTTAAGTTATCAAGTGGGCGTACCGCGTTTGCATGCACGCGTAGTTGACGGAGCATTGACCTATGAATAACCCTACCTTTAGCAACACTCAGCACAGCTTCGAGTGGCAAGGCCGTCACGATGCCGAAGATGGCGAGTTAGGTACACGCGTTCACCATCAAACTCAACGTTGCACCGTCAATACGCTACCCATTCAACAAAACCAAGATGAGAAAGCCATTGCCATTATCGGTTTTGAATGCGATGCAGGGGTGGCCCGCAATAAAGGGCGCATTGGCGCAAAACAGGCTCCCGATGCCATTCGTCAAGCGCTGGCCAACATGGCTTGGCATAAGCACTCTCGCTTTTTTGATCTGGGCAATATTCGCTGTATTGATGATGAACTTGAGCTGGCTCAGCAACAGTGCGCTGATGTGATTGCCCATACGCTTAAACAAACGCCCGTTATCGTACTGGGTGGCGGTCATGAAGTCGCTTGGGCCACGTTTCAAGGCGCAGCGCAATATCTGAGTCAACAAGCCATCAGCCAACCACGGATTGGGATCATCAATTTTGACGCACATTTCGATTTGCGTGCTTTTGAGTCAGAGATCGCTTCGGTGCGACCTAGCTCGGGCACTCCTTTCAATCAAATTCATCAATGGTGCAAGCAAAATCAATGGCCATTTCATCACGCTTGCTTAGGTGTGAGCCGAGCAAGTAATACGACTGCACTGTTTCAACGAGCCGATGAACTGGGCGTTTGGTATATGCAAGATAATCAGTTTTCAGCACTGAGCCCGATTGATCATCTGCGTGAACTGCAACACTTCATTGACCAGTGTGACTATCTCTATTTGACAATTGACTTAGATGTCTTTCCAGCTGCAACGGCGCCGGGAGTCAGCGCCCCAGCGGCACGTGGCGTAAGTTATGAAGCGCTTGCCCCTTATTTTGACAAAATTTTCTACCACAAAAATAAGCTGTTAATTGCCGACATTGCCGAATACAACCCACAATTTGACCAAGACAATCAAACTGCTCGTCTCGCGGCAAGGCTGTGTTGGGATATCGCCAATGCCATGACCGACGATTAATCGCTACACCTCACTAAACCCGATACTGGCACCATAACAACAATAGCGCCACATTGTGAAACACAAGGAGTCTCAACATGACGCAACCCCATACTCAAGAGCAACGTCTTGATACCACGCGCACCATTCGCGCCCCTCACGGTACAACACTTCGAGCCAAATCGTGGTTAACCGAAGCGCCACTGCGCATGCTCATGAACAACCTTGACCCAGACGTTGCAGAGCACCCACATGCACTTGTGGTGTATGGTGGCATTGGCCGCGCGGCCCGAAATTGGCCGTGCTTTGATAAAATTGTTGAAGTGCTTGAACGCCTTGAAGAGGATCAAACGCTCTTGGTTCAATCAGGCAAACCTGTCGGTGTTTTCCCGACGCACAAAAATGCACCACGTGTGCTAATTGCCAACTCAAACCTTGTACCACATTGGGCCAACTGGGAGCACTTTAATGAGCTCGATAAGCAAGGTTTGATGATGTACGGTCAAATGACGGCTGGCTCATGGATCTACATCGGCTCACAAGGCATTGTACAAGGTACTTACGAAACCTTCGTCGCCATCGCTAAACAGCATTTTGCTGGTAGCGCAAAAGGCCGCTGGGTGTTGACTGGCGGCTTAGGTGGCATGGGCGGCGCTCAGCCATTAGCGGCAACCATGGCTGGGTTTTCCATGATTGCGGTCGAGTGTGATGAATCGCGCATCGACTACCGTTTACGCACTGGTTATGTCGATAAAAAAGCCACCAGCTTAGATGAAGCCTTGGCGATGATCGATAGCTCGGAGACACCGATTTCTGTCGGTTTGTTAGGTAATGCCGCTGATATTTTTCCACAGCTAGTTGAGCGTAATATCACCCCCGATGTGGTGACAGACCAAACCTCGGCCCATGACCCACTCAATGGTTATTTACCCTTAAATTGGAGCATGGAACACGCCGCTCAAATGCGCACTCAAGATGAAAGCCAAGTGGTCAAGGCGGCCAAAGCATCGATGGCCGTCCAAGTTCAAGCGATGTTAACGCTGCAAAAACGCGGCGCTGCCACACTCGACTACGGCAACAATATCCGCCAAATGGCTCTCGAAGAAGGAGTGGCAAACGCTTTTGACTTCCCAGGATTCGTACCAGCCTACATTCGCCCACTGTTTTGTGAGGGGATTGGACCTTTTCGCTGGGTCGCCCTGTCTGGCGATCCCGAAGACATTTATAAAACCGATCAAAAAGTGAAAGAGTTAATCCCTGATAACCCTCATCTACATAACTGGCTAGACATGGCGCGCGAACGCATTCAATTCCAAGGCCTACCAGCTCGCATCTGTTGGGTGGGTTTGAAAGATCGCGAACGTTTAGGCCAAGCATTTAACGCGATGGTGAAAAGTGGCGAGTTAAAAGCGCCAGTCGTGATTGGTCGCGACCATTTAGATTCCGGCTCGGTAGCAAGCCCAAACCGTGAAACTGAAGGTATGCTAGATGGCTCAGACGCTGTTTCCGATTGGCCGCTGCTCAACGCACTGCTCAATACCGCCGGTGGCGCAACTTGGGTGTCACTCCACCACGGCGGTGGCGTAGGTATGGGCTTTTCTCAGCACTCTGGCATGGTGATCTGCTGCGATGGTTCAGATGACGCAGCACAACGTATTGCACGTGTTTTACATAACGACCCAGCCACAGGTGTCATGCGCCATGCTGATGCAGGTTATGACATTGCGAAACGCTGTGCTAAAGAACAAAAGCTCGACCTGCCAATGCTCAACCATGAACTCGCGCAACTGAAGTAAGGACAAAAAAAACATGTTAAATCTTGTTATTAAACCGGGCCAATTGAGCTTAAAAGCACTGCGTCAAGTAAGCCGAAAGCCGGTCACCGTATCACTCGACTCCAGCGCGATAGCGGGTATTGAAGCAAGCACACAAGTCGTTGAACAAGTGATTGCCGAAAATCGTACTGTTTATGGTATCAATACGGGGTTTGGCCTACTTGCCAATACTAAAATTGCCCCTGAAGATTTAGAAACCTTGCAGCGCAGCATCGTGCTTTCACACGCTGCGGGTATTGGTAAATTCATGGCGGATGAAACCGTTCGCTTGATGATGGTACTCAAAATCAATAGCCTTTCCCGTGGGTATTCCGGTATTCGGCTTGAGGTGATCAACGCCTTGATGACGTTAGTTAATCACCAAGTCTACCCCTGTGTTCCACAAAAGGGATCGGTTGGCGCATCGGGTGATTTAGCGCCTTTAGCACACATGAGTACGGTACTGCTCGGCGAAGGGCAAGCTCGCCACAACGGCGAAATTATCTCTGGACTGGACGCGTTGAAAATCGCAGGGCTAACTCCTATTACTTTAGCGCCAAAAGAGGGGCTCGCGCTACTCAATGGCACACAAGCCTCTACCGCATTTGCCCTAGAGGGGTTATTTGCCGCAGAAGACTTATTTGCCTCCGCCATTGTATGTGGTTCAATGTCGGTCGAAGCGGCGCTGGGCAGTCGCCGCCCGTTTGATCCGCGCATTCATCGCGTTCGCGGCCATCGCGCGCAAATGGATGCCGCCAGCGCTTATCGCCATGTACTTGACAACCGCAGCGAGATTGGTGAATCCCACACCGCATGTGAAAAAGTACAAGATCCGTATTCACTGCGTTGCCAACCACAAGTGATGGGCGCGTGCTTACAGCAAATTCGCAATTCGGCTGAAACGCTAGAAGTGGAAGCCAATGCCGTTTCCGACAACCCTCTGGTGTTTGCAGACGATGGCGACATCATCTCTGGCGGTAATTTCCATGCAGAGCCTGTCGCGATGGCTGCGGATAACTTGGCGCTAGCAATTGCCGAAATCGGCAGTTTGTCAGAACGACGCATGGCACTCTTGATTGACAGCGCGCTCAGCAAGCTTCCGCCATTTTTAGTGGACAACGGTGGCGTTAACTCTGGCTTTATGATTGCGCAAGTGACGGCGGCAGCGCTAGCCAGTGAAAATAAAACGCTCGCCCATCCGGCTTCGGTTGACAGCTTACCCACTTCAGCCAACCAAGAAGATCATGTGTCGATGGCAACGTTTGCTGGTCGTCGTCTGCGTGATATGAGCGAAAACACGCGTGGTATTTTAGCGGTCGAGTATCTTTCTGCCGCGCAGGGGCTCGATTTCAGGGCACCCAATAAATCCTCCGCATTAGTCGAAGAAGCGAAACAAATCCTGCGTAAAAAAGTTTCGTTTTACGATAAGGATCGCTACTTCTCGCCAGACATTGAACAAGCCAATACCTTGTTAGAACTGGCGGTACATAACTCGCTCATGCCGGAAAATCTTCTCCCTAGCTTATAATGTTACGCTATTGAGCCTCGCTCTCTGTGAGGCTCTTTTTACTGATTGGACCATTCATCGAGTGGAGTTGACTTATAATCGCGTCAGTTTTGGCTATACAGCGTGCATTATGTCTCTTACATCTTATTTCTCTCATCAAGATCAAAAATTCCAGTTCACTCGCCAACAAGCGAGTCACTTTGCTAAAAAAGTGGCGGGAGATTTCAACCCAATCCACGACGAAGACAGCAAGCGTTTCTGTGTTCCGGGCGATTTGCTCTTTGCAGTATTGCTGCAAAAAGAAGGCATTAGCCAAAAGATGCGTTTTGATTTTTCAGGCATGGTCAGCGATGGCATTGCACTGCACATTGAAAATAAGTGTATGAAAGAGAGCGCTCTTGTCGATACTGCGGGCAAAGAGTATCTACACATGAGCCGTGAAGGCCAAGTAAGCCACAACACCGCATTTATCGAACACGTTGTGACGAACTATGTGCAGTTTTCTGGTATGAACTTCCCGCACATCATGGTGCCATTGATGGAAGAAGCGCAAATGATGATTAACTGCCAGCGCCCATTAGTCATCTATGAAAGCATGGAAGTGGAATTTGAACGTTTAGACCTCTCTTCACCTGAAGTTGAGTTTTCTGGTGCGACGTTTGATGTTGACGGTAAACGTGGCATTGTCACGCTTAACTTTGCCTTTAAAGAAAACGGTCAAATCGTAGGGAAAGGGGTAAAGCGCATGGTAGCTAGTGGCCTGAAACCTTATGACCAAGAAGCAGTCGATGACTTAGTTAATCGCTTCAATGAACGTAAAGAGATGTTTTTAGCTCAATTTTCAAAAGCAGCCTAACCGTATTCTTTTCACTATGGCTTGGGCTCTTTTGCCCATTATCTAGAACCATATTTGTTGTATAGAACCATGTTCGTTGTATAGATTGCAGCCCCGCTATTCTTGCGGGGCTTTTGATTTCGGATGCCTTACGACATTCAACTATATCCAGCGCCTGACACGCTGCTTGTAATCGACATACTCTTCGCCAAAACGCGCTTCCAGCACTCGCTCTTCTGGATAAATCTGAAAACGATTCATAAACCACACAAATAAAAATGCGACCACGAGGCTCAACCCATTGTGTTGCCAATAAGCCACGCCAAACAACAGGAAAAAGAGCCCCAGATACATCGGATTACGCGAATAACGGTAGATACCGCTATCCACAATACACGATGTCGTTTCTGGTTTGGTTGGATTGACCGTAGTTTTCTTGCGACGAAATTCGTAAATCCCCAGTAAACCAACGATGCCAGATAAAACAAAGCAAATCGCAAAGACCACTCGAGGCAGAGGTAAAGCGAGGCTTGCAAACTCAAAACTGTATGAGATACGATGCATCAACAGTAGCGCCACAATAAATATCGCCACTGGGGGTATTTTCAGTTCAAATTTTTCCATGCTGCTCCACCTGACTGTGCTTCGCTCCAAACCAATATCGACAGTATAGTAAAAAGCCCAGTAAGGTCTGGGCTTAGGGTTTACAACAATGCCAGTAAAGCTTGTAACGGATGCTTGGGTTTTACCTGTTCAAATCGTTTCACTTGACTGCGGCAGGAATACCCTGTGATCAAGCAACGCTCTTTGGGCAGTTTTTCTAAACTTGGCTTCCAGCTTAAACCATAAATATCTTTCGACATCTCCAGCTTATCCTTTTCGTGGCCAAAGGTTCCAGCCATGCCACAACAACCAACTGGCACCGTTTTTAACTGAGAACCAAAATGGCTAAATATCGCGCCCCATTCTTTTTCTGCATTCGGTAGTTTGGTCTTTTCCGTACAATGAGCAAACAGATACCAAGGCGCGTCACTGTGGTTTTGGTGATGGTTAAACTCCGACAAACGTGGCAACAGCCACTCATGAACAGTCAGCACATCAAACTCACCACGCTTATCGCCAAGAATTTCGTTGTACTCATCACGGTAGCAAAGCACTAACGCTGGATCGACACCGACCATTGGAATATTGAGATCCGCTACCTGCGACAAAAACGCAGCGGTGTTTTTCGCAGTGGCTGTGAATTGCTTTAAAAATCCTTTGATATGCTGCGCTTTACCATTGGGTTTGAATGGCAACAGTATCGGATTTTTGCCTAATTTGATCAGCAATTGCACGAAATCTTCAACCACCTCAGCATCGTAATAACTGGTGAATGGGTCTTGAACGATAATCACATGTTCAGCGCGATCTTGCTGTGACAGCCCATCGAGGCGCTGCATATCGAATTTCACCACTTGGCCTGCGACACGCTTTGCCAACGTCGGTACCGAAAGCAAGGGCGCATCAACGTAACCAACTGTTGAAGCGGTGAGGCTTTGTACCCATTTATGAGCCAATACCCCGTTCACCACTTGCGGAGCCTTTGCCATGACCGGCAAAAGCGTTTCAATATTCGCGACGAGATAATCCTTAGCCGGACGCTGATAACGTGAGTAGTAGATATTTAAAAAACGAGAGCGAAAACTCGGCACATCGACTTTGATTGGACATTGGCTAGCACACGCTTTACACGCCAAACAGCCATTCATCGCTTCATACACTTCATGTGAAAAATCGTACTCACGCGATTTATTGAAAGAGTTACGCACGCGATCAATCATAGTTTTGATGGTTGGGTTTGACTCCAACACTTGCTTCTCTAGGTCGAGAATATCCACACCCTGCTCGGTAAGTTGGCGTAACCATTCACGCACCAAACCGGCGCGGCCTTTCGGTGAGTGACGACGATCCGCCGTGACTTTCATCGACGGGCACATCGGCGAACTGGTGTCATAGTTAAAGCATAAACCGTTACCATTACACTCCATCGCCTGTTTGAAACTGTCACGAACCTTCACATCGATTTGACGATCAAAATAGCCGCGTTTGGTGTCCGTGACTTTGACCAATTCAAAATTGGTCTCAAGTGGCGTACATATTTTGCCGGGGTTCATTTTATTGTGCGGGTCAAAGGCGGCTTTAACGCGTCGTAATTCAGTAAATAGCTCCTCACCAAAAAACGCGGGGCCATATTCGGAGCGATAACCTTTGCCATGTTCGCCCCACATTAAACCGCCATATTTTGCCACCAGTTTGACCACCTCATCAGACACTTCATGCATCAGAAGCTCTTGCTGTGGGTCACACAAATCCAAAGCAGGACGCACATGCAGCACGCCGGCATCCACGTGGCCAAACATGCCATAACTGAGCTGTTTGCCATCCAGCAAGGTACGGAATTCGCTAATAAAATCAGCCAAGTGTTGAGGAGGAACACAAGTATCTTCAGTAAAAGCAACGGGTTTAGCCTTCCCTTTGGCCGCCCCTAATAACCCCACCGCTTTTTTGCGCATGTTGTAAATCAGGTTAATGCTCGCCAAATCACTGCACACTTGATAGCCAATGATGCCCGCTTGTTCTTGCTCAAGCATCTGATCAAGACGCTGCGTCAATGAAGCGACCTGCGCGGCGACCTCTTGCTCGCTTTGGCCTGCGTATTCGACCATATTGATGCCTTGCATCTCTTTGCCCGGAACATCCGCTAATAACTCGCTGACGCTATGCCAAACAATATCTTGCTTAGCTAAATTTAATACTTTGGAATCGACGGTTTCAACCGATAACGCATTGGCCGCTACCATTAAAGGGGCATTACGCAATGCCGAATCAAAGCTGTTGTACTTCACATTGACTAAGGTGCGAGCTTGGGGGATAGGCGTCAGATTCAAGGTTGCTTCTGTGATGAAGACCAAAGAGCCTTCTGCGCCACAAAGTACCCGAGTGAGGTTAAAGTGATCACCTTCTTCATCAAGCGCATTTTTAAGATCGTAGCCCGTCAGAAAGCGGTTAAGAGGTGGAAATTTCGCCACAATTTGTTCGCGCTTGTCACGGCATACCACTTCGGTCACTTGCAAAGCGTTTGCAGCAAAAGTACCACTTTCAGGCAAGCCTAATGAGAGATCCGATTCAAGTACCGAGCCATCGGCAAAAACGGCTTGCAGAGACAAGACATGATCCGACGTTTTGCCATATTTTAAAGAGCCCTGCCCTGACGCATCGGTATTGATCATGCCACCAAGTGTGGCTCGGTTACTGGTCGAAAGATCCGGTGAGAAGAAATAACCTAATGGTCTGACCGCATCATTTAATTGGTCTTTCACCACGCCAGCTTGTACTCTTACCCAACCTTCATCAGCATTAATTTCAAGCACTTGGTTCATGTGACGAGATAAATCAACCACAATACCTTTGGTTAACGACTGGCCATTGGTACCAGTGCCACCACCGCGCGGTGAAAAAGTGACTCTCTCAAACTCTGGTTTTGAGCTAATCTTACCAATAAGTGCTACGTCATGGGTTGATTTGGGATGAACAACCGCTTGAGGCAATTGCTGATAGACACTGTTGTCAGTCGCAACGGCAAGCCGGCTAGAGTATTGTGATTCGATATCGCCGCTAAACCCTTCATTTTCGAGCTGTTGTAAAAAGCTCAAAACGACGGGATCAACGTCCGTTTGGTAATGAAGTCTTGGTAACATTTGCTTCCTGCCCCTACTGCGCTGATCCAATCAGCTGTGGGTTAATGGTTATTTTGATATTAATCTTTGAATTTCGTCACTTTACAACATTTAAAAAGGTGATCAAATCAGAATCTCAATGCAAGAATGAATCTCTCTAAAAAGTCATCAGTACGACATTTTTCCTGTACACAACATTTTAGCTATATATAGTTAATTAACGCTTTATGCTTTATATATTGATATAGAGAGTTAAATACCGCTTTTAAACTGCAATGCACATTACGGATATCAGAATGAAAAAAAACAAGATTGTTACCACTGAAGATATTTTGCTTAAGCTTTGTCAATCAGTGTCAGGAGTGCTCAGTTCTGCAACGGCGACCAACATTGCTTACTCAGCGATGGTACAAAAAATCAACAAAACGTCACTAAAGCCAGATTTCGGCTGTTTCGTTTTGTTTGATGGTGGCTTCTCTGGGCTCGTTGTTATTAACTTTACGGCCAAGGCTGCGCTGGAAATTTACACCAGTTATATGCGCAACATGGGAATGCCAGAAGAAGAGCTGGCCGTGCTGCACACTTCTGACGAGGTGGGCGATGTACTGGGCGAATTGATGAATCAACTCGTAGGCGACTTCACAAATAAAATCCGCAAAGAACTGCAAACCAACATTACCCAAAACCAACCGAAGATGCTGTCACTCAACAAACAGGTAATTTTGTCGGTGGATACTAATTTAGATCGTCCACAAGCACGCCGAGTTACCTTCTCGACAGAAAGTAATAATATTTTCTATCTTGAACTGGCAATGGATAAAACCGAATTCATCCAACTTGAAGAGTTTGAAGTTCAAGAAGATGAAAGCCCTGATTCAATTTTAGAAGCGACTCAGCAAAAACTGTCTGCCAAAGCAAAAAACGACAAGCAAAACAACAGTGATGATGATTTGACTACAGACCTATTGGATGAACTTGGTATTTAAACCACCAACCTCCTCTCGACTCGCTGCCTGATTTTGGGCAGCGATTCTCCACTTCGCTTTCACTTCCAGCATAAAACCGCTAAAATGTCGGACTTTTCTGAAGTTGTAGAATTGTATTTGCGAATTAATGGATAAACAGAAAGCTCTAAAGAAGATCGCTAAATGTCTTGAACTTGGTAATTCCGCGAATGTGAATGAAGCGGCCAATGCCATCAAGATGGCGCATAGCCTGATGCTGAAGTATGGGCTTGATAAAGATGACATCGAATTTATCAAGATGGGCAAAACCCAATCAACCCATTTACTACCCGCATCGATCACCTCATCACTACTGCGAGTGATCCGCGGTATCAATACTAAGTTTGGTGTAGAAGCGGTGCTACTCAATCATAAAGGACTCAAACGTGTTGAGTTTATTGGTGAGGCCGATCGCGCTATTTTTGCCGCCTTCGCTTTTGATATCATTTACCGAGAAATGAACGAGCACACAGGCCAATTTCGAAATAGTTTCGCGGGTAGTGGCACTTCCAGCATGGAAGTCACACGGCGCGTCAATTCATTCGTTTCGGGTTGGATTGAAGGGGCATTAGAAAAGCTTCCAGTGATCACCGCCGATGATGAATCCAATAACAAAATCAATAATTACATTGATAAAGAGTTTCAAAATATTGACCGTGAAACCTTCAAGCAGCAGCTGCGTGATGCCATGAAAAATATTACCGCGGATTATGAGACTGGGTTAAAAAAAGGCCGTAAAGTATCTGTAAACCGACCGATTGATGGCGCACCTGCTCCAAAACGTCTTAGATAACCATTAATGCGCTATTCTGCTCTGTGCATTCGATAGAAATGCGCTACTATTTGAACAGAAATTAGCCCCACAAAACATGGTGAAAATTTGAGAGTTGTCCTTAGTTTGTGCCTGTTTTTCTCCTCATTAGTACTGGCTTCTCCTGTTGCTGAGCTAACTGCCCAAGCTCAGCAACAAAACTCAAATGCACAATATCAATTGGCGCTGGCTTATCAGCAAGGGGACAAAGTTGCTGTTAACCTAAACAATGCGTTTTATTGGTTTCAGCAAGCGGCGCAGAATGGACACCCCTTAGCCAAATCTAGGCTAGTCAATCTCTATTTAAAGGGACAAGGAACCCCAAAAGACATCCCTCAAGCTCTATTTTGGCTGACAGACTTAGCCACTAGCGGCGATGTGAATGCTCAATTACAACTCGCTAGAACATACGAAACACTCCCTTCGCCACCCTCAGCGTTAGAATTGTCAGAAATGTGGTATCGCATTGCGGCAAGTAAGAGTAGCCAAGCCGAAGAGGGTTATGCCCGTGTATTGCAAGAAAAATTCAATCAACAACGTGCAAAACAAGTCTCCTCCATCAGCCAATTAGACAGCGCTTTTGACAGCAGCGATGAAGCTGACATGGTGGTCAGCACTGCACCCGTTGAGCACGACTCGACAAGCTCTATCATGACGGATTACTTATCTCTGTTGTTGCTGATGTTACTCCTTTTGATGCTTATCTATCTTTTCCGCTTCTGGAGCCGAAAACGTAAGACTCAACAACACGATAAAAATAGTCAACACCAGCAAGAAATCGAATCGCAGGCCTTTATGATCAAACAGCAAAAAAGGCAGCTTGAAAGCTTATTCAAAGAGATCAAAAGACTGCAAAACAATCATGTGGCTCAATCTCAGGATCAAAAATTACTATTAGCCTGTGCATTATTTGGCTTTAAACCCAGTGAACTTCCCGATGAAAAAAGCATCAAGCTTCGCTACAAGCAACTGTGCAAAATATACCACCCAGATCTTCAAGGCTCACAAGACGAAATGAAACGACTCAATGGTGCGTTAAAAATCATCCTGCCTCACGTTAAGTAAATGTTATTTTTAATGCGAAATATTACCGCTCGCGATTAAAACACTCGCTAAAGATAGACAACGCAATCGATCTCCATCTCACTTAAAGTAACAAATAGTTAACTTAATTCTCTTTTATATGGGATAATGCGCCGCGAAAATTACACCTAAATCTTCTAGGTGGGGAGAAAACATGTTTACGATTGAAGGTATTTGCGATTGGTGTAAACAACCAAAGCTATTAATAAAACACGAATATATTGATGGGAAATCGCACCACTCATGTGAAAGTTGCAATGAGTTTGCGCGCATGGATGTCAGGCAGTTTAATATTGCAGAGCAAGCATTTCGAGATCGACAGTCACTGTCACATTAGGCATCAATAGCTATACATGAAAAAGCGCCAAAACGGCGCTTTTTTACTGCCTGTTTTAAAGCACAACCATTTCAACGACCATGACAACTTATCTAATTAGTGACGAGGCACTGTTACTAGGATACTTACATTGATCACAAAACAGGCAACAGCGCTTTATCTTTGAACAATTTGATTG
>NZ_NDIM01000173.1:0-14401 GCF_002241375.1 Vibrio sp. V19_P1S1T109
CCCCAGTCCATCTTTAATTTTTACCGATTGTTTTAGCCAAAAAATAGAAATTAACATCGTAAAAAAGATCTCAATTTGGCCTAAAGTTTTTACATAAGGTACGGTTTGAAGAGACATTGCACTGAACCAACCAATAGAACCAAGACAGCTACTTGTGCTGGTTAATAGCGTCAGCTTAGGTCTTATCCATAATTGTTTTAATGAGTTGTTGTCGGTCACCATTAGGTAAATTAGCAGTAATAAAGTCTGCAGTGAAATGACCAACAATAATACCCAAGCAGCACTGTGTGGAAAGGGTAAGCCAAGTGCTAAACTGGCTTCACGTACCCACAATGAAGTGAGCGCAAAGGCACTACCACAACTTAATCCCAGTAAAACAGTTGGCATTGAAAGCTGCTTAACATTGCCGTGCGTGCTCATCAAAAATACACCAATGCCACCAACGATGACGCCAATCCAGCCCAAGCCTGTCAAATGAGTCCCAAAAAAAATCATTCCTAAAATAGCGGCAACTAAGGCTTCGCTTTTGGCTAGCCCAGCACCTACAGCATAGTTATTTAATTTAAAAAGCTTAACCATGAGCGCAGTCGCGACGATTTGCATCAATGACGCGCCGATAATGAAAGCGATAAAGGTCAATGACAATGTAGGTAATTTCGCGGGTATGAAATGATACAAAGTGATGAGATAGAGAGTCGCGATAGGGCCAGCCCAAAGAAAGCGGGCAAGGGTAACACCAGTAGTACTGACCTCAGTTGCTAAGCGACTTTGGAATGCATTGCGCCAAGATTGCATGAACGCGGCCAGAAGAGTGAATAAGATCCAAGTCATGGAAGTCCATTTTGAGTGACAAGAAAGAGGCCATGCTATGAGATGCAGAGATATTGGGCAAGCGGAATATAAAAAGGGCTGCGAATGCAGCCCTTTAATGGTATTTAAACTCGGTTCAGAGATTAATACTGTGGTTTAGTCATTGCCGCACCAGCTTGACTTTGCGCTGACTGGCTGCCTGCTGCACGAGTTGCAATTCGTTCAGCATGGAAAGGTGCTGATACGATTTCAATCTCTTTGAGCAACAAAGAGCCTGAGGCTTTGGTCATCGGAGAGAATGCATGCGCTTTGATTGTTTGAGGTAATACGGCTTCAGGTGCCTTAGTTACTGCTTCAACCTTCAATGCTGGTACTTTCTCTGTCGTGGCTTTTTCTTCGACAACGAGCTCAATAGAGGTAGTCTTTTCAATAACAACTTCTGCGATTACTGGCTCCGAAATAACGGCTTCTACAGTGACCGATTCTGTGACTGAAACCGATTCTGTTACCACTGTCGATGGTACTTGAGGTTCAATAACGTCCTGCAAAGAGACTGTAACAGGTTCTTCAACGACGCTCTGGTTCTCTTCGTGGCGAATAATGACCTTACCCATTGCCATTTCAGGGAAAGCAAAACCACCTAACGTTATCTCGGTATTGTTATCTACGACATCTGCCACTTGTTGAACAGGTTCAACCGCTGCGACTTGCTCTGTTACTGGTGCTTGATACACAGGTTTAGACAGGTCATAGCGAGGCATCACTTTACCCATTGCCATCTCAGGAGAGGCAACCCCACCTTTGCGTAAACGGAATGGGTTAGGGCGACGATCACGACCACGGCGTCGACGTTGACCACTGGCTCGTAAATGACGAGGGGAGCGGCGATTGCGACGTTGATTTTGATCGTCATTCTCATTGTCGTCGTTTGGTGTAACGACCGATGTCTCAACAGATTGTGCTGTTTCAGCTTTTACGGCTTCAATAACCTCTGCTGCCGGGGTTGTATTGATCAACATTTCAGCTTCTGGTTGTTCTTGAGCGATTGTCTGATCTTTTACACGAACTTGTTTGTTTAACTTACGGCGTTGACGGCGTTCTTTGACTTTTGCCGTTTTCTCTTCCGTTTTATCTTCATTCGCTGTCAAGGTAACGGCTTGCGCTTCAGCCGCAAGTTGTAGCCCTTGCTCCGCTAACTTTTCAGATTTGCTGTCATCACGCTTGTTGCGGCGCTCTTGTTTTGGCTTGCGAGCTTGTGTCTTACGAGGCTCGTTGGTAGCAACAATTTCTTTGTCTTGTGTTTCTTCAACAAGAGCAGAGGTATTGACAGGTTTACGTTTGTTTCTGTCACGGTTTGCGTTGTCGCGATTAACATTTTCACCGCGTCCGTTACGACGACGTTGGTCATTTCGATCACGACGCTGGCGTGGTGCTTGGCTACGTTCGTTTTCTTGTTTTTGTTGCTCTTCCTCAGTTTTCACCTCTTCCGTGGTGGTTGAGAAGATGCTACCAAGAGCTTTAACGATGCGGCCAAATAGACCTGGTTTGCCTGGTTCAACAGCGATCTCTTTGACTGGAACCGCTACTTCTGCTTTAGGTGTTGGAGCTGGAATAGTTTGTGCTGGAGCAGCAAACCCTTTCAACGCTGGTTCTTCAATGCGTTTTGGTTTGAAATCGATATCTGAGCTTTCTTTACCTTCTGCTTCTTTCAGTGCTTCTAGTTTCATTGGCACTAAGTAAGAGAGTATTTCTTGCTCTTCCCCTTCACGGACACGGATCACTTCAAAATGAGGCGTTTCCATTTCAGAGTTAGGGACAATGGTGATCTCGACTTCTTGAATGCGTTCAATATGATTGATTGAGCGACGTTTTTCATTGAGTAGATAAGATGCAATAGGAACGGGAACCACCGCCATAACTTGAGCGGTATTATCTTTTAGTGCTTCTTCTTCAATGAGACGTAAAACAGAGAGCGCAAGAGATTCATTATCACGAACCACTCCGGTACCAGAGCAGCGTGGGCAGATATGGTGACTTGCTTCGGCAAGTGATGGGCTCAAGCGCTGACGCGACATTTCTAACAAGCCAAAACGTGAAATTCGGCCAATTTGTACGCGAGCACGATCTAGGCGTACGGCATCGCGTAAACGGTTTTCTACTTCACGTTGGTGACGAACAGGAGTCATATCGATGAAATCGATAACCACTAATCCGCCCAAATCGCGCAGACGTAATTGGCGAGCAATTTCATCGGCTGCTTCTAAGTTGGTGTTAAGCGCCGTCTCTTCAATATCGCCGCCTTTTGTTGCACGAGCAGAGTTGATATCAATTGAGGTCAATGCTTCGGTTGGGTCGATAACAATAGAGCCACCAGAAGGCAAACGCACTTCACGCTGGAAAGCCGATTCGATTTGGCTTTCAATTTGGTAATGGCTAAATAGGGGTACTTCACCGTCGTATTTTTTTACACGACTCACGAAATCAGGACGCACCAAACGAATGTGCTCAAGGGCACGTTCATAAATTGTGTTGCTATCAATTAGAATTTCACCAATGTCACGACGCAGATAATCACGAATTGCGCGTACAATGACGTTGCTCTCTTGGTGAATAAGTAGCGGTGCAGGACGCAAATCGGAAGCCTGTTTGATTGCGCTCCAGTGATTGAGCAAAACGTTTAAGTCCCACTCTAGCTCTTCCGCACTTTTGCCCACACCTGCAGTGCGAACGATAAGGCCCATGCCTTGAGGAAGCTCTAAACTGCTCAATGCGGTTTTTAATTCGGTACGCTCATCGCCTTCGATACGGCGTGAAATACCACCGGCACGAGGATTGTTTGGCATAAGAACTAGGTAGCTACCAGCAAGAGAAATGAAAGTGGTCAACGCAGCGCCTTTGCTGCCTCGCTCTTCCTTTTCAACTTGGACAATAACTTCTTGGCCTTCTTTAAGCGCTTCTTTGATGTTTGGACGGCCTTGGTAAGTGTAGCCATCAGGGAAATATTCGCGGGCAATTTCTTTGAGAGGAAGGAAACCGTGACGTTCAGCGCCGTAATCAACAAATGCAGCTTCTAAACTCGGTTCAACACGGGTGATACGTCCTTTATAGATGTTCGCCTTTTTAGATTCATGTCCTGGACTTTCGATGTCTAGATCAAAAAGTCGTTGGCCATCAACCAGCGCGACACGCAACTCTTCTTTTTGAGTTGCGTTAATTAGCATTCTTTTCATTTAAAAATCTCGTTATCTTTCTTTAGTTTTGATTATTGGACTTGTTGCTGGGTTTCGTTTTCACGGTGCCAGATCCCATGACTAAAAGGTGCAGCCTCCCGGCTGGAGGGGATGCTCTAGGGCACTTCAGTTATCGCACGCACACGATTGCCTGCGATCCGCGTATTGGCGGAAAATACTCAACATGAAATGACGATGAGTAGAGCAACAAGATAGCTTCGCTCAATAGTGTCTTACGCCATGTGCAGCACATTGACGCTTAGCAGTCTACTCACTATTTTGCTCAAAAATGGACGGTAAAGAATAAAAAATCACCGAATCATTCATTGCAGCTGTGAACTATAGCAGTGACAGGTAAACACAGCAATCTGCTTTGTTATGAACAGGTCAAAAAAATGAGAATAGGTCTAAAAGTTAGATGGCTAATTTAATGTTTATCAAAGAGTTTTAGTTGTTAAAGTAAGAATTGTAATGGGTAATATTTAATTTTATCCACAGTCACATTTCAATTGGTGTAATTCTCGCCAATTTGCCATTAAACAGCAGATGAAAATATTCTTTTTTGTGGCGAAGAAAATGTGAATTTAAACAATTTACAGTGGTACAATGGCGCCCATGAGTGAAATTAGAACCCAAGTCCAGCTCATCGATATCGATGAAGATATGGCTGGTCAACGCATTGACAATTTTTTGCGTAACCAATTAAAAAACGTTCCCAAAAGTATGGTTTACCGAATCCTGCGCAAAGGAGAGGTTCGTGTAAATAAAAAACGCATCAAAGCAGAATATAAGTTATCGGCTGGTGATGTGGTGAGAATACCACCAGTGACTCTCGAACAGTCGGATCAAGAGATCAACACACCCAATACCAAATTGAGTAAAGTCGCTGAGCTAGAACACTGCATTATTTTTGAGGATGAGCACTTACTTATTCTGAATAAACCTTCCGGTACGGCTGTTCATGGTGGGAGTGGTTTGAAATTTGGCGCAATTGAAGCGCTACGTGCATTGCGCCCAGAAGCTCGCTTTTTGGAATTGGTGCACCGTATCGATCGCGATACGTCGGGCATTTTATTAGTGGCTAAAAAACGTTCCGCGTTGCGCCATCTCCAAGCCCAGTTTAGAGAAAAAACGATTCAAAAATATTACTTTGCTTTAGTTATGGGGCAATGGAAAAGCAGCTGTAAAGTCGTGAATGCGCCACTATTGAAAAATGAAGTGAACAGCATTGTGCGAGTCAATCCAAACGGTAAAGCATCGGAAACGCGCTTTAAGATCCTTGAACAGTTTGCACAAGCAACTTTGGTGCAAGCCAGTCCGATCACTGGCCGTACTCATCAGATCCGCGTTCATACTCAGTATACAGGGCACCCGATTGCGTGGGATGATCGTTATGGTGACCGCCGTTTTGACGCATATACCGCACAGTTTGGCATTGACCGATTATTCTTACACGCGGCCAATATTCGTTTTATTCACCCTTCGACAGAGGCGTTAATGGACATTAATGCACCACTCGGTACTCAACTAGAGCAAGCATTAGTCAAATTGAGAAACGCTTAAGGCCAGCTTTCATTCGCTAACGAGTAGCAACATAGTAGAAACATAAAGTAATGGTCGAAGTCATGGTATAAAAGTGAGCGCAGATCAAGGCGCTCACTGTTAATCATTATCCTAAAACGGTAATGCCTTGAGACTCAAGCATTGAGACTAGCTTAATTAATGGTAACCCAACCAAACTATTAGGGTCATCACCTTCTAAACGTTCAAAAAGTGCAATGCCTAGGCCCTCACACATAAAGCTGCCTGCGCACTGTAGTGGCTGTTCTTTTGCCACGTAAGCCGTCACCATCTCGGTAGATAAAGAGCGAAAATGAACCGTGAAGGGTTCTATGGTGACCATGCATTGACCAGAGACTGAGTTGTAAACCGCAAGCCCAGTATAAAAAGTGATGGCTTTTCCACTTTGTCTGAGTAACTGCTTAATGGCTTGTTCTTGAGTATGAGGTTTGCCAATAATCTCACCGTCAATCACGCAAACTTGATCAGAACCGATGACTAAACTGGGTTGGTTTGGATGGTAAGATCTTGCTTTCGTTTCCGCTAAACGAGTCACCAGATCTTGTGCGGGCTCACCAGGCAACGGAGTTTCGTCGCAATTAGGCGAGCAGGTAACAAAAGGTAAATCCAGCTTTTTAAGTAATTGCTGCCGAAACGGCGAAGTAGATGCTAAAACTAGTTGGTAATTTTGCATTTTGATTTAGAATTGCTGCGAATTTTACCGCAGCATATATCAATCAGACATGCTGTACATAATTCTCTCAGTGGAAAGGGGAAAAAACGAACTTTTTTGCCTTTTTCTTTGACTAAAACCGATTTGGAAGATAATATTCGCGCCCTATGCAAAAGGTAAAAATACCGCGATCGATTGATCCGGCTAAAGCAGCTCAAAAACGACTTGATTGTGATGGTATCATCCAACTCAGTCTTTTTAAGCGTTTAGAAGAATCAGTCGCAGGCGTTAAACGCGACGCACAAGTCTCATTGTCATTTGGGCTTGATGAACAGCGACTAGTTGTTATCTCTGGTAAAGCTAACATCTCTGTCGATTTAGAGTGTCAACGCTGTAACAAGGTTTTCGCACATGAGTGCGAAGTCCAGTTCAAGTATACTCCTTACTTGGGGAGTAAAACGGATGAAGACGCACCGGAAGAGTACGATTTGGTAGATCCGAATGAGTACGGTGAGATCGACCTTGTACAATTAGTTGAAGACGAGTTCATCATTAACTTGCCACAAGTAGCAATGCACGATAGAGCGGAATGTAGCGTTAATTCAGACAATTTAGTATTTGGTGAACTTCCAGAAGAACTAGCGGAAGAAAAGCCGAATCCATTTGATGTTTTAAAAAACTTAAAACGATAATTCGTTATAGGTTAAGACAAAGGAGTAGGGTCAATGGCCGTACAAAAGAGCAAAAAATCACGCGCACGTCGTGGCATGCGTCGTTCACATGATGCGCTAACTACATCTGCACTATCTGTAGATGCGACTTCAGGTGAAACTCACCTACGTCACAACATGACTGCTGACGGTTATTACCGTGGCAAAAAGGTTATCAGCAAGTAAGGTTGACCTTTGCAATATTTAACCGTTGCACTTGATGCAATGGGCGGGGATTTCGGTCCTCGCGTAACAGTGCCTGCCGCCGTGCAGGCACTGTCGCATTTCCCAGAGCTCAAAGTGATCCTCGTTGGTGATCAAGTATTGATCACACATCAATTATCTCAATTAGGTTATGAACTTAATACTCGCTTGAGTATTTTGCACAGTGACCGCGTTATTTCTAACTCCGAAAAACCTTCTCTGGCCTTACGCAATAGTGCTGGAAGTTCAATGGGCATCGCAATTGACCTAGTTTCTGATAGCCGTGCTGATGCTTGTGTCAGTGGTGGTAATACAGGTGCGCTCATGGCGTTATCTCGTTTTCGTCTGAAATTGCTGCCCGGCATTGATCGTCCTGCATTAGTTTCAGCGTTGCCGACGGCTTCAGGTCAACGCACTTGGATGCTGGATTTGGGTGCGAACGTATCAAGTGATGCAGATTCTCTGTTTCAATTTGCTGTCATGGGGAGTGCGCTAGCCGAACAGCATTTAGGCCGCTCTGCAAAAGTTGCCATCCTTAATATTGGTGCGGAAGAGATTAAAGGGAATGATTTAGTGAAGCGTTGCGCTGAAATGCTGAATCAAACTCAGGCCGTCAACTATATCGGCTATATCGAAGGTAATCAGTTGTTGGATGATGTCGCTGATGTGATTGTTTGCGATGGTTTCGTCGGTAATGTTTGCCTGAAAGCATGTGAAGGCACAGCACAACTCTTTATTGATAAGTTAAAAAGCCAACTTTTGGGCTCATCCATAAAGGGTTGGATTGCACGAAAACTGTTTTCTTCATTATTTACTGAACTAAAAACATTGAACCCCGACCAGTATAACGGCGCAAGTTTGTTAGGATTGCGCGGCATTGTCATAAAAAGTCATGGAAGTGCTGATGTACTCGCCGTCGTGAATGCGATTTCCGAAGCGGTACACGAGGTCAAACGACAAGTCCCCAGCCGTATAAGCGATCGTTTGGAAGCGGTTTTACTCGAGAGGCATTATTAGTCTTCATGTATAGCAAAATTTTAGGTACTGGCAGCTACTTGCCATCTCAGGTGCGTACCAACGCAGATTTAGAGAAAATGGTAGAGACAAGCGATGAGTGGATTATTGCCCGTACTGGTATTCGTGAGCGCCGCATTTGCGCGGAGAATGAAACCGTTGCGGATATGGCTTTCTATGCAGCGCAAAATGCCATTCAAATGGCCGGCATTGATAAAAACGATATTGATCTGATTATTGTTGCAACAACCAGCAGTAGCCATGCATTTCCTTCGGCAGCATGTCAGGTGCAAGGTAAGCTTGGCATCAAAGGATGTCCCGCTTTTGATTTAGCGGCGGCTTGTTCGGGTTTTGTCTATGGATTATCGATTGCAGATCAACACATCAAATCGGGTATGTGTAAAAACATTCTTGTCATTGGTGCTGATGCCTTGTCTAAAACCTGCGATCCAACAGACCGCTCGACAATCATTTTATTTGGTGATGGCGCAGGCGCCGTCATTATTGGTGCAAGTGAAGAGCCAGGAATTTTGTCGACTCATATCTATTCTGATGGTGAGTTTGGCGAGCTCTTGAGTTTACCTGTTCCAGAGCGTGGTGGTGATGCGGATAAATGGCTCTATATGGCGGGTAATGAAGTCTTTAAAGTGGCAGTGACGCAACTCTCTAAGCTTGTTAAAGATACGCTTGCTGCCAATAACATGCACAAATCAGAATTAGATTGGTTAGTGCCTCATCAAGCTAACTATCGCATTATTTCCGCGACCGCGAAAAAACTATCGATGTCACTTGACCAAGTCGTAATAACGCTTGATCGCCATGGTAATACGTCTGCCGCTACCGTCCCAACCGCGCTCGATGAAGCCGTGCGAGATGGTCGAATTCAACGTGGTCAAACGTTATTGCTTGAAGCCTTCGGTGGTGGTTTTACTTGGGGCTCGGCACTCGTTAAGTTTTAAGCGGATAGATTTTTATTTTAAGGGGTTGGTTCAACCTCTTGTTTTTACTTAAGGAAACAAACAATGAGCAAGTTTGCTATCGTATTTCCAGGTCAAGGCTCGCAATCAGTTGGTATGCTTGCGGAACTTGGTCAGCAGTATGATGTCATTCAACAGACATTTGCCGAAGCTTCTGAAGTGCTGGGTTATGATTTATGGGCATTGGTACAAAATGGCCCAGTAGAAGATCTTAACCAAACCTCTCGTACTCAACCGGCATTACTCGCTTCTTCTGTTGCCCTTTGGCGGCTATGGCAAAGCCTAGGTTTAGAGCAGCCAGCCTTGTTTGCTGGCCATAGCTTGGGTGAGTATTCCGCACTGGTGTGTGCTGGTGTAGTTGACTTTAAGCAAGCCATCAAATTAGTAGAGCTGCGCGGTCAGTTAATGCAAGAAGCCGTTCCGGCAGGCGTAGGTGCGATGTCGGCTATTATCGGTCTTGATGATGAGCTGATAGCAAAAGCGTGTGAAGAAGCTGCTCAAGGTGAAGTGGTTTCACCAGTTAACTTTAACTCGCCAGGCCAAGTTGTCATCGCAGGCAACAAAGATGCAGTTGAACGTGCGGGTCAGTTATGCAAAGAGGCCGGAGCAAAGCGCGCGCTGCCATTGCCAGTTTCTGTTCCTTCTCACTGTGCTTTAATGAAGCCAGCAGCAGACAAGTTAGCGGTTGCATTACAATCGATTGAATTTAATGCACCACAAATTCCGGTTATCAACAATGTGGATGTAATAGCAGAAATTGATCCGGCCAAAATTAAAGATGCGTTAGTTCGTCAACTATACAGTCCTGTTCGTTGGACAGAATGTGTGCAGTTGATGAATGAGCAAGGCATAGAAAAGCTGCTTGAAGTTGGCCCAGGCAAAGTTTTGACAGGCCTGACTAAGCGCATTATTAAATCGCTTGAATCAGCAGCAGTGAATGACATTGCTTCACTTGATGCCGTTAAGTAATCAAAGGAAAGAATAGATGATGAACCTAGAAGGCAAAATTGCTCTCGTGACTGGCGCAAGCCGTGGTATTGGCCGAGCGATCGCTGAATTATTAGTTGAACGCGGTGCAACAGTGATCGGCACGGCTACTAGCGAAAGCGGTGCAGCGGCAATCAGTGAATATCTTGGTAATAATGGTAAAGGCCTAGCGCTGAACGTGACGGATGTGGAATCTATCGCAGCGACGCTGAAAACCATCAATGACGAGTTTGGCGTGATCGATATTCTTGTGAATAACGCCGGGATTACTCGTGATAATCTATTAATGCGCATGAAAGATGATGAATGGTCAGATATTATTGATACTAATTTAACGTCTATCTTCCGTTTATCGAAAGCGGTGCTACGTGGCATGATGAAAAAGCGCAATGGTCGCATCATCAATGTGGGCTCTGTGGTCGGTACTATGGGTAACGCTGGTCAAACCAACTACGCAGCGGCAAAAGCGGGCGTAATTGGCTTTACTAAGTCTATGGCTCGCGAAGTTGCATCTCGTGGTGTGACGGTTAACACAGTTGCGCCAGGTTTTATCGAAACAGATATGACAAAAGCGCTGAATGATGACCAACGTACTGCTACACTAGCCCAAGTGCCAGCTGGCCGCTTAGGCGATCCACGCGAAATTGCGTCGGCAGTGGTATTTTTAGCTTCTCCAGAGGCTGCCTACATTACGGGTGAAACTTTGCACGTAAATGGCGGGATGTACATGGTATAAGTTGGTTTTTGAACGTTATTGATGAAATAAAGGCTTTGCTATTGTCAACAACGTGTAAAACTTGCTAACTATATGCGCAACATTTGTGCATGATTTAAGTCAAAAATGGTCTTAATTTCGGTTAAAATCGGTAAAATTGTGGTTTGACCAGCAATGACCCACTTGCAACTTTCCCTAGTTAGAATAAACTACGGAACCATCGCATTAGGCGAAATCTGTAAAGGAAAAGAAAACATGAGCAACATCGAAGAACGCGTAAAGAAAATCATTGTTGAACAGCTAGGTGTAGACGAAGCAGAAGTAAAGAATGAAGCTTCTTTCGTAGAAGATCTAGGTGCTGATTCTCTAGATACAGTTGAGCTAGTAATGGCTCTAGAAGAAGAATTCGATACTGAAATTCCAGATGAAGAAGCTGAGAAGATCACTACTGTTCAAGCTGCAATCGACTACGTAAACAGCGCTCAGTAATATCTCTCCCCAGGCGGCCCTCTGGCCGCCTGAGTTTTTCTAACTCTTCTATACCTCTCATAGAACTTTTCAACTCCGGAGAATATGATCGTGTCCAAGCGTCGTGTCGTTGTCACTGGCATGGGTATGTTGTCACCGGTAGGCAACACTGTAGAATCTTCTTGGAAAGCCCTGCTAGCTGGTCAAAGCGGTATCGTTAATATCGAACATTTTGATACCACCAATTTTTCAACTCGTTTTGCAGGTCTAGTCAAAGACTTTAACTGCGAAGAGTATATGTCTAAAAAAGATGCCCGTAAGATGGATCTCTTTATCCAGTACGGTATTGCGGCGGGTATCCAAGCACTTAATGATTCTGGTATCACAGTAACTCCAGAAAATGCCCCAAGAATCGGTGTTGCTATCGGCTCTGGTATTGGTGGTCTTGACTTGATTGAAACTGGCCATCATGCCTTGGTAGAAAAAGGCCCACGTAAAGTGAGCCCGTTCTTTGTACCCTCAACGATTGTCAACATGGTTTCAGGCAACTTGTCTATCATGCGTGGTCTTCGTGGTCCAAATATCGCTATTTCTACCGCATGCACAACAGGTTTACATAACATTGGCCATGCGGCACGTATGATTGCATACGGTGATGCCGATGCGATGGTGGCGGGTGGTGCAGAAAAAGCATCGACACCACTTGGCATGGCGGGTTTTGGCGCAGCAAAAGCATTGTCTACGCGTAATGATGAACCGCAAAAAGCGTCTCGTCCTTGGGACAAGGGCCGTGATGGCTTTGTTCTAGGCGATGGTGCGGGCGTTATGGTTCTTGAAGAATATGAACATGCTAAAGCACGCGGTGCGAAGATTTATGCTGAGTTAGTTGGCTTTGGTATGTCTGGTGATGCTTATCACATGACTTCACCAAGCGAAGACGGTTCAGGCGGTGCGTTAGCGATGGAAGCCGCGATGCGTGATGCGGGCGTAACAGGTACTCAAATCGGGTACGTCAACGCTCATGGTACTTCGACTCCAGCTGGTGATGTTGCGGAAATTAAAGGTGTTAAGCGCGCTTTAGGTGAAGAAGGTTCGAAACAAGTTCTTGTCTCTTCTACTAAATCGATGACTGGTCATTTGCTAGGCGCGGCTGGTTCTGTTGAAGCCATTATCACCGTTATGTCATTAGTTGACCAAATTGTTCCACCAACCATTAACCTTGATGATCCAGAAGAAGGTTTAGGCATTGATCTTGTTCCACACACTGCCCGCAAAGTGGAAGGTATGGAATATGCTATCTGTAACTCTTTTGGTTTTGGTGGTACAAACGGCTCGTTGATTTTCAAAAAAATCTAATGATTGTGGTTGTGACACTTGAGTTTGAACGGCTTGATGCTTAGCATTGAGCCGTTTCTTTTTGTGGGGTAAGCACGATGTTTTGGGTAAATGGACAACCTAGTGACACTCTATCTCTTACTGATCGCTCTTTTCAGTATGGGGATGGTTGCTTTACAACGATTCTCGTTTGCGCTGGTGAGCTTCAATATTGGGATATGCACGTTGAACGCATGGAATCTTGTTTGCGGTGTTTAGCTATTCCCGCCCCTGATTGGCGGCAAGTTGAACATTGGCTCTCAACGATCGTTCCTAGTACCGCAAAATCCGGTGTGAAAATTCATATTAGCCGCGGACAAGGTGGTCGGGGTTATAGCCCTGCTAACGTTGGCGATTCTCTAGTCACTATCAGTACCTTTGAGTATCCAGCCCATTATGGTCAGTGGATAGCCGATGGTATCGAGCTTGGTGTATGCCAACAGCGGATGGGACTCTCGCCATTATTGGCGGGTCACAAACATAACAATCGACTAGAACAAGTTTTATTGAAGTCAGAGATGGATGCAAAAGGGTACGCTGACGGCATCGCGCTAGACATCAATGAGCATGTCATAGAAACTACGGTTGCAAATATTTTTTGGGTGTCAGGGGATAGGTTATGTACGCCAAGCTTAGACAATGCAGGCGTAGCTGGGGTTATTCGTCGTGTATTATTGGCGGCGGCTACCGATCTCAAGGTTGAGGTGAGAGCATTCTCATTAGAAGAGTTATTGTCGGCAGATGAAGTGTTTATTACTAACTCCTTATTAGGCGTTGCTCCTGTCACGGCAATTGCAGATACGATTTTCCCTATTGGTAAAGTAACACGCTATTTTCAGGAGCGTTTTAACTCGTGATTAATCGAATTCTCGTTGTATTACTACTGATCATTATCGCCGTTGGAGCTATATATTTCTACATTGAGCGACAGGTAGATGCTTATTTAGAACAGCCTCTATCGCTTCCTTCATCGCAAGTTGTGACCATAAAATCAGGTACGAGCCTTAATGGCGTATTAACGCTATTGAATGAGAAAAAATGGATAACGGATTTTTCGATGTACAAGTTAGTGCGACGTCTGCATCCTGAAATAACCAAAATTAAGGCGGGAACTTACCAAGTACAGCCCGGAGATCGATTGATCGATCTCTTAAGTGACGTGATATCCGGTAAAGAGCATCAGTTCTCTATTACCTTTGTCGAAGGGAGCCGCTTTAATGAGTGGCGAGCTCTGCTTGCACAAACCGAAGGCGTGACAAACACGATAGCTGATTTGGCAGAAGCCGACATTGCCCAAAAATTAGGCATTGAGCAGCAAAAGCTTGAAGGACTGTTTCTGGCGGAGACTTATCATTTCCCTTTTGGAACGACCGATTTTGAGATCCTAAAAAGGGCCAATAGACGTCTTGAGAAAATACTCGATCAACATTGGGCCAATCGCCAGCCAAATCTGCCAATTAAAACGCCTTATGAAGCGTTGATTTTGGCGTCAATTATTGAAAAGGAAACGGCTATTGCTTCAGAGCGAGGGCGCATTGCCTCCGTTTTTGTCAATCGACTCAATAAACGGATGCGGCTGCAGACAGATCCTACGGTCATTTACGGGCTTGGCGATGCCTACGATGGCAATCTTCGTAAAAAAGACTTAAGAACACCGACGCCATTTAATACTTATACTA
>NZ_NDIM01000051.1:0-14394 GCF_002241375.1 Vibrio sp. V19_P1S1T109
ACCATAAAGAGCGTTAACCACGGGAAATAAAGTGATTACCCTCATTAAACCTTTGCGGCTTAATTTAGATAATAAAGTCAGAAAAAATAGGTGAGGAAGCCGACCATGGTAGATATTTACACCTTCTCGCGAGTTTCAAGCAAGAATAAAACCAAGCTCTTGCAGATCAAAGAGTTTCTCTGCCAGCATCAGCTCACGGTTGATGAGGATGTTGAGCATTTTGTGGTGGCTTACGGTACAAACCAAATCATCGCTTGCGGTGGAATTGCGGGGCATGTGTTGAAGTCCATCGCGGTTTCTCCTGCGCTGCAAGGGACCGGTTTTGCGCTCAAATTGATGACCGAATTAACCAACTTCGCTTATGAAATAGGGTGTTTTTCACTATTTCTATTCACTAAGCCGACCAATATAGATTTATTCCGACAGTGCGGTTTTTTCTTAGTCGATAAAGTCGAACCGCATATTGCTTTATTAGAAAATAGCCCAAATCGTCTTGCGGTTTATTGCAAACAGTTGCATTTATTAAAAATGTCTGGGCGTAAAATTGGCAGTATTGTGATGAATGCCAATCCATTTACCTTAGGTCATCAATATTTAATTGAACAAGCCTGTGAACAATGTGATTGGGTGCATTTATTTGTGGTAAAAGCAGAGAATAAAGATTTCTCTTACGCTGACCGTATGGCCATGATTAAGGCAGGCAGTAAACACTTATTGAATTTAACTATTCATTCTGGCTCGGATTATATTATTTCGCGCGCGACCTTCCCTAGTTATTTTATTAAAGATCAGCAAGTGGTCAATCAATCCCATACTGCGCTGGATTTAAGTATTTTCCGCCATTCAATAGCACCTGCCCTTGGCATTACGCACCGCTTTGTCGGCAGTGAGCCGATTTGTACGGTGACGCGTAACTACAACCAAGCCATGCGCCGCTGGCTAAAAGAAGCGCACGATGTCAGTGCGCCGATCCAAGTAGTGGAAATTGAGCGCAGTCAGCAAGCCTCGCAGCCGATCTCCGCATCGCGCGTGCGTTACTTGCTCAAACAATTTGGCGTTGCCGCGATTGTCGATCTCGTGCCGAAAACGACTTATTCCTACCTTTGTCAGAATTATGCGGAACATTCGCTACAGGCCGCACCGCAACTGTTAGCGGTATGAGCGCAGTGCTGACACTGTTTTATCCAATAACTCATTAACAAGGTTGTACCCATGAAAATTGCCCATCCCGCCTTTGCGGGAACACTGGAGTCCAGTGATCTTCAGGTTCGGATTGAACCCAATAACGATGGCGGTATTGAACTGGTGTTAGACAGTACCGTCGAGCAGCAATTTGGTCATGCGATTCGTCAGGTCGTGCTGCACACCCTCGACGCGATGCAAGTGCACGATGCGTTGGTCACCATCGAAGACAAAGGCGCGCTGGATTGTGTGATCCGCGCGCGCGTACAGGCGGCAGTAATGCGCGCTTGTGAAGTTCAGAACATTGAGTGGAGCCAACTATCATGACCAAACTTCGTCGCAGTATGTTATTTGTGCCGGGCGCGAATGCCGCCATGCTCAGCAATACCTTTATCTATCAACCCGACTCCATCATGTTCGATCTGGAAGACTCGGTCGCGCTGCGTGAAAAAGACACCGCGCGGATGTTGGTGTTCCATGCGCTGCAACACCCTATGTATCAAGAGATGGAAACCGTGGTGCGGGTCAATCCGCTCGATTCTGAATTCGGCATCAAAGACCTTAATGCCGTGGTGCGTGGCGGAGCCAAAGTGGTGCGTCTGCCGAAAACCGATAACGCCAACGATGTAATTGAGATGGAAAAAGTCATCGAACAGATCGAGCGTGAATGCGGACGTGAAGTGGGTAGCACGCGCATGCTAGCCGCGATTGAAAGCGCGCAGGGCATTAACAACGCAGTCGAGATTGCCTTTAGCTCACGCCGCCTGATTGGGATTGCGCTTGGTGCGGAAGACTATGTACGCGATCTGCGCACGCAGCGTTCAGCAGAAGGGATTGAGCTGTTGTTTGCGCGCTGCTCCATTCTGCAAGCGGCACGTGCTGCCGGGATCATGGCGTTTGATACGGTCTATTCGGATGCCAATAACGAAGAGGGATTTTTGCGTGAAGCGGAGCATATCAAGCAGCTCGGCTTTGATGGCAAATCACTGATTAATCCGCGCCAGATTGACCTGCTGCACAACGTGTTTGCCCCAACACAAAAAGAGGTCGATCACGCCATTGCAGTCATCGAAGCCGCTGAAGAAGCAGCAGCAAAAGGGCTGGGCGTGGTTTCCCTTAACGGCAAAATGGTCGATGGACCCATCATCGAACGCGCACGTTGGACACTGCAACGTGCTGAATCCGGCATCAAACACTAAAGGTCACCTCATGAGTATCAATACATTAAATAACCCTCTGTCTGTGCTGGAAGTGGAACGCTACGCGTTGACGCCTTACACCCAAGCGCACGCGATCACGCCGCATTTACTGGATGAGTCAGCGAAAAAAAGTCGCAAAGTGAAAAGCTCGATCCGTGAAGCGATTGTCGATCTTGGTTTAAAAGATGGCATGACCATTTCTTTCCACCATGCGTTTCGTGGCGGCGATAAAACCGTCAACCTAGTGATGGAGGTGATTGCCGAATTGGGGATTAAAAACCTCACGCTCGCCTCAAGCTCGCTCACCTCTTGTCACTCGCCTTTGATTGAACACATCAAAAACGGCGTAGTGAGCAAGATTTACACCTCAGGGATCCGCGGAGTGCTGGCCGACAGCATTTCTAACGGCCTGCTTGATGAGCCCGTGCATATTCACTCGCACGGTGGTCGTGTGCATTTGATCCAAAGCGGTGAGCTGTACATCGACATGGCGTTTATTGGCGTACCTTGTTGCGATGAGTTTGGCAACGCTAACGGCTTTAAAGGCAAATCCAATTGCGGCTCACTCGGCTATGGCAAAGTTGATGCCGAGCACGCTGAAAAAGTGGTGATGCTGACTGAAGCCATCGTCGGTTTCCCGAATTTCCCTGCATCGATTACTCAAGATCGTGTTGATGCAGTCGTGCAAGTGGCGGAAGTGGGCGACCCAAGCAAAATCGGTGGGGATGCCACGCGCATGACCACCAACCCACGCGAGCTTCTGATTGCCAAACGCGCTGCAGAAGTCATCGAGCATTCAGGCTATTTCTATGATGGTTTTTCAATGCAGACCGGTTCGGGCGGTGCATCGCTCGCGGTTGCGCGCTTTTTGAAAGAGAAGATGTTGCGCCAAAACATTCGCGCTTCTTTCGCTCTCGGTGGTATCACTGCGACTATGGTGGAAATGCATGAACAGGGACTGATTGATTACTTGCTCGATGTGCAGTGTTTCGATTCGGTGGCGGCGGGCTCGTTAGCGCGCAATCCACATCATCTCGAAATCTCTGCTAACGAATACGCCAACCCAAGCTCGAAGGGGGCGGCGGTGGATAGGCTGGATGTGGTTATCTTGAGTGCGCTGGAAATTGATACCCAGTTTAACGTTAACGTGATCACCGGCTCTGATGGGGTAATTCGCGGCGCATCCGGCGGTCATTGTGACACGGCGGCGGCGGCAAACTTATCGATTATTGTGGCGCCTTTGGTGCGTGGCCGCATTCCGACCGTGGTCGAGAAGGTCACTAACGTCATCACCCCAGGAGCCACCATCGATGTGTTGGTGACGGATCAAGGTATCGCGGTAAACCCGAATCGTCCCGAACTGAAAGCGCGTTTCATCGCGGCGCAACTGCCCGTTGTCGAGATTGAAGCGTTGCAACAGCGTGCGGAGTTGCTGACGGGTAAACCCCAGCCGTTGCAATTTGAAGACAAAACCGTTGCCTTTGTTCACTACCGTGACGGTTCGATCATTGATGTTATCAAGCAGGTAAAAAGCCTATGAGTCACCATCCGGATCTTTCAGTCAGTCTGGACCAGCTACTTCTGCGTAAAGAAGTGCGGGTTCGGCAACAAGGTGAGTGGCTAAAACGCCATTCACTGCCTCTGGTTTCTTTCACGGTTAACATGCCGGGCGCGGTTAAGCTCAACGCTGCCAGCCAAACCGTGATGGATGCAGGTATGCGTGCCATTCAAGAACTGTGTCAGCAAACGGGCTGGCGGCAAGTGGCTTGTCAGCTGTTGGTGGAAAAAACGGGGCCGGAAGCCTTTGTGGTGATTCAGGCTCCTTCAGCCAGCATGTTGAAAAAAGCCATGATGAAGATTGAACGCGAGCACCCGCTAGGGCGACTGATGGATCTGGATGTGCTTGATGTCGATGGGCATATTATTTCGCGCCAAGGTGCGCAGTTGCCAAGACGGCGCTGCTTGCTGTGTGAACGTGATGCGGTGATCTGTGCTCGCTCGCGGCAGCACGGTGTTGAGGCTTTGTTGGCTAAAATCGAGGAGATGGTTCATGACTATTCCTGCTGCGCTTGATCTTCTGCTTGAACTGCCTAGCCAAGCCTCTGGCACAAGTGGCGCGAAAACGTTCAGCTTGCCTCGCTTAGTGGGGCATCTGGCTTATCATGCCATGATGTTAGAGGTGCATCTCACCCCTAAACCGGGTTTGGTGGATACTGCTAATAATGGCGCGCACCGCGATATGGATCTCAACACTTTTATCGCCAGTGCCGAGGCGATTGCGCCTTATCTGCAATCTTTTGTCAGTGCAGGTTGGGAGAGCGCGGGAAATCCGGCCGCTCAGTTGCTGACCGCCTTGCGCCCGATTGGCATAGAAGCTGAGCAAGCCATGTTTGCTGCCACTCAAGGGGTGAACACCCATAAAGGGATGATTTTTATCTTGGGGCTTATTTGCGGCTCTGTGGGGTGGCTCAAAGCCAATCAACTCAAAATTGATGCGCAGCATATTGGCGAAACCATTCGCCAAGCTTGCCAGTTTTTGATTATTGATGAGCTAAAAGCGAAGCGTGAATCGGCTCCCAAAACGGCAGGCGAGCGAATTTATCGTCGGTACGGTTTAACCGGCGCACGCGGTGAAGCCGCTTCTGGCCTTGCGATGGTGATGCAACATGCGCTGCCAGCCTACCAAGCCTGTTTAACCAAAGGAGCTAGCACCGAGCAAGCCTTGTGGCATACCTTATTGGTGTTGATGGCCAACAATAACGACAGCAACCTCGCTGCTCGCGGTGGATTAGAAGGGCTGCATTTTGTGCAAGCGCAAGCGCAGCAACTGCTCGCCAAAGGCGGCTTTTTATATCAAGAAATTGAACAAGCTCTTACGGCGCTCGATAGCGCGATGATTGAAAAACACTTAAGCCCCGGCGGCAGTGCAGATCTATTAGCCGCTACTTGGTTAATTAATGAGTTAGCGCAATTGTTTCAAGTCCGTCACGAGTAATTTTGATTGTTAACTTTAAGATCGGAAATTCTTAAAAAGCAGCCATAACTGGATGCAATGTTGAATCGATATTTGAAATCAAGAGACTTTTGGGGTAAGCACAATTCGTCATAGTATTCTCTCTCGTGCTGGAAAGTTACTCACCAGTTGGTTGAAAACAGAGGCAAAGACCTGTAATTTCCTGAAAAAAAGCCCCTATTTACAGGGGCTTGGTAAGCTTAGAGAGACTCAAAAACCCTTATTCGATGTTTTGGATCTGCTCTCTCATTTGCTCAATCAGAACCTTAAGTTCTACGCCAGAGGCCGTAATGTCGGTGCTGATTGATTTCGAGGCTAACGTGTTCGATTCGCGGTTAAATTCTTGCATCATGAAATCGAGCTTACGGCCGCATGAACCGCCTTTTTTGAGCACATTACGTGCTTCTTTGACGTGAGAATCGAGGCGGTCTAACTCTTCGGCAATGTCTGATTTTTGTGCAAGTAAAATCAGCTCTTGCTCGACGCGTGTCGCATCAAGCTCAATCTTTGCTTCTTCAAACTTAGTTAATAGACGTTCACGTTGCCATTGCAGGATTTCTGGCATGCGTGCGCGCACTTTTACCACTTCTTCACTGATCGCCGTCAGGCGTTGTTCGATTAACGCCTTCATGTTGTCACCTTCACGGCCACGTGCGTCAATGAATTCAATGATTGCGTCATCAAAGCCTGCTAATAAGGCTTTATTAATGCTGTCCATGTCTTGTTCTGGCGTTTCCATTACGCCGGGCCACTGCATTATTTGAAACGGATTAATGCGGCTTAGCTCGCCCGTCATGTGCATTACTTGGTTGGCGGCTTTAATCACTTGATTGGCGAGTGCTTCATTGATATTCAGCTCACTTTTAGCCGCAGGGTTTGCTTCATAACGTAAGTGACATTCTACTTTGCCGCGCGCTAAACGTTGGCGAAAGCGTTCACGCAGTACAGGCTCAAGACCACGAAATTGTTCCGGCAGGCGGAAGTAGGTTTCAAGATAACGTTGGTTTACCGAGCGAATTTCCCATACCGCGGTACCCCAATCACCTTTAACTTCTTTACGCGCGTACGCGGTCATGCTGTAAATCATTGATTTGTCCTTTGCTCACGAAGATGAAATATCAAACGAGAGATATGTTAGCACTAGCTTCACGCGTGTACTAGGTTCACGCCAATGCAAAGGGTGACCAACCTAGCGTCAAGGCGGCTAATCCGCTATAATCTCGCCCCAATCGATTCCGTCTCACCCGATAAAAGGTAGATGCACTATGCGTCCAAATGACCGCGCGGCCGATCAAATTCGCCCAATTAAAATCACTCGCAACTACACTGCTTATGCTGAAGGGTCAGTATTGGTGGAATTTGGTAATACCAAAGTATTGTGTAATGCCACTGTCGAAGAGGGTGTTCCTCGCTGGTTGAAAGGTCAGGGTAAAGGTTGGGTTACTGCCGAATACGGCATGCTGCCACGTGCAACCCATTCACGGACTCGTCGTGAAGCGACCAACGGTAAACAAGGTGGCCGCACCATGGAGATCCAACGTCTCATCGCTCGCAGCTTACGTGCTGTGGTGGATTTAGAGGCAATGCCAGAGGTGATGATCACGGTTGACTGTGACGTTATTCAAGCGGACGGCGGTACTCGCACTGCATCAATTACGGGCGCAAGTGTGGCACTGGCGGATGCGTTTGCTCATCTGGTTGCTAGCGGTAAATTGAAGAAGAATCCAATGAAAGGCCATGTTGCTGCTGTCTCAGTTGGCATCTTGGGTGAAAACATTTTATGTGATTTGGAATACGTGGAAGATTCTGCCGCCGACACTGATATGAATGTGGTGATGACTGAAAACGGTAAGATGATTGAAATTCAAGGCACCGCAGAGGGTGAACCGTTTAGCCATGAAGAGCTGATGGATTTACTGGCCGTTGCCAAGAAAGGCATCGCTGATATTGTTGAAGCGCAGAAAGCATCGTTATTAGATTGATCAAGTAGCTCCCGGTTGGGGGCTATTTTTTTGCCCGTTTTATTCATTGTATTGTTGTACGTGATGACCCCACCCTAACCCTCCCCTATAAGGGGAGGGAATAAAGGAAGTGTTCCTAATATTGCCCTTGAATGGAGGGAATTCATCATCTTAGTACCTCTCCTTTTAGGGGAGGCGAGCATTATCTTAGTACCTCTCTTTTTTGGGGGAGGCGAGCAGCATCTTAGTACCTCTCCTTTTTCGGGGGAGGTGAGCACCAGCTTAGTACCTCTCTTTTTTCGGGGAGGCGAGCAGCATCTTAGTACCTCCCCCTTTTAGGGGGAGGCTAGGAGGGGGTTGTTCTTGTTGAGAAAGCGAAATAAACCAAAGTGTATGAGTTAAGAGAGAGAAAATCATGAAAGCATACCAGCGTGAATTTATTGAATTTGCACTAGAAAAAGAAGTCTTGAAGTTTGGCGAGTTTACTTTGAAGTCTGGCCGAAAAAGCCCTTATTTCTTTAACGCTGGCTTGTTTAATACTGGCCGTGATTTAGCGCGCTTAGGGCGTTTTTATGCCGCTGCTTTGGTCGATTCTGGGATTGAGTTTGATGTGCTATTTGGACCGGCGTACAAAGGGATCCCAATTGCGACTACAACTGCAGTAGCGTTGGCTGATCATCATGATGTTGATACGCCGTATTGCTTTAACCGTAAAGAAGCGAAAGACCACGGTGAAGGCGGTAACTTGGTCGGTAGCGCATTAGAAGGGCGCATTATGCTGGTGGATGATGTCATTACAGCTGGTACTGCCATTCGTGAGTCGATGGAAATCATTCAAGCTAACGGTGCGGATCTTGCTGGTGTCTTGGTGGCAATTGACCGCCAAGAAAAAGGCAAAGGAGAGCTTTCTGCAATTCAAGAAGTCGAGCGTGATTTTGGTTGCGCGATCATCTCAATTGTTAGCCTGACCGATCTGGTTACTTACCTTGAAGAGAAAGGGGCAGATGCTAAGCACCTTGAGGCGGTAAAAGCGTATCGTGCTCAGTACGGAATTTAAGCATCAACTTATTTGCGAATCGTAGAGCTACTTGTTGAAAAGTAAAAGCCCCGAGTTTGTCGCTCGGGGCTTGTTTGTTATGAGTTTAGTGATTCTAGCGATTAACTTTGATCGCCATGGTGCGAGTTATCGTAAATTTCCGAGCCATCACGCTGCGTTTTCAACAGTGATAAATTCCACATGTACTGTTCTGGGCGTGGTGTGACTAAATCTTCAATCGCCTTATTCATAGCGCGTGCATCTTGCTCTTCATCGCCCGTTGGAAAGTTTTCTAATGCAGGCAAAATATGCACTTCGTACTTACAGGTTTTATCGTTATAAGCAGGCAAAATTGGCACGACTTTCGCCTTTGATAGGCGCGCCATTTTACCAAAACCTTTTAACGTGGCTTTTTCAGTGCCAAAGAATGGAACAAAGACTGAGTTGGCCGGGCCAAAGTCTTCATCGGGCAGCCAGTAGCCTAAGTATCCATCTTTAATTGAACGTACAAACGGTTTTACCCCTGCATCACGTGCAAAAATACGTCCGCCATATTGCATACGTTGGACGTGCATTAACCAATCACCGATAGGATTGCGCTGTGGCTTCATGATGGTGGTTACTTTATAGCCTTTTGCAGCAAGCATTACCGCAGGGTAATCGACCGCCCAAGCATGAGGGGCGAGGATGATCACGTTCTCGCCAGCATCTAACAATGGCAATAAGTTCTCTTCACCAATCATGATGCCGCGTTGCTGATTGTGTTTCGTGGAACGAACCAAAAACTCCGAATAACCGAGCATGTATTGTGCTGCTTTGACAAAGGTTTCTTCCAAAATAGCCTGGCGTTCTTGCGGGGATTTTTCAGGAAAGCATTTTTCCAGATTCACTCGCGTGCGGCGTACAACACGGCCGTTTTTGCGTACCGCAAAGGTGGATAATTTGCGTGCTAGCCTATCTCGCCATACGGGTGGCATAAAGGCGAACAGAGCGGCAAAGAAGATCCCAATCCAAGTTCCCCAATGTTTTGGGTGTAAAAAAGACCATTGGAATGTGGGGTTGTGCAAGTGTTTGTCTGTGCTGTTTTCGTTGTTGCTCATTGAAAGCAAAACCTTTTTCTAGTTATAAATAGCGAGAGTTAGTTAACGTTTCATCTGGCAAAGATTTAAAACGCTTATGCAGCCACATCCACTGTTCTGGTGCGCGTAGAATCACTTCTTCAACGTATTTATTCATGTAAGCGGCGGCGGCGGTCATGTCATCTTTTGGATAGTCGCCATCAATGGTTTTATCGGCGATGATTTCGTATTTTCCGTTGGCGTTTCGAAACCCTGAACCGGGCACAATCGCACATTGGCTAGTATAAGCCAGAATACTGGTGCCTGTGGTGGTACACGCTTCTTTGACCGCAAAGAAGGGAACAAACACCGATTTGTTATGGCCGTAATCTTGATCGGGTAGATAAAATAGGCGTTCGCCCTTTTTGAGTACGCGGATCATCTGTTTAATGTCGGTGCGGTAGATTAGTTTATTGCCATTGCGTGTGCGACCACGGTATTGGATAAATTCATACGCAGGGTTGCTGTGTGGGCGGTAAACGCCATAGCCTTCAAGGCCTATTACACCAAAAGCGCGTGCTGTAATTTCTAAATTTAACGCATGTACGCAACACAGCAGTGCGCCACGTTTTTCTTGTTTGAGTTGCAAAAGGGCACTGACATCTTTCACATCAAGCAGGCGAGCAAAACGCCAAGTCGGCCAAAACCAAGTAATTCCGGTTTCTATCAGCGCCATGCCAGTGTTTTTAAAGTTTTCGTTAACAATTTGCTCAATCTCATCTGCACTTTTCTCTGGAAAAGATAGCTGTAGATTACGCGTGGCAATGTGTACTCGCTTGTTAGCAAAGCGCATTCCAAACGCGCCCATGCTGCGTCCTATTTTTAGTAACGCAGAATAAGGAAGCAGGTTGACCATTAAAGCGAGTAGCCCAAAGCTAAGCCACACGCCCCAATATTTAGGGTGCAGTAGCGAGAGGGAAAACTCAGGTTTACCGTATTTTTCTTTGCTCATTACTCTTGATTCTTTCACTGATGATGATTCTTTGTCACGACGGTGGTGGTTTGTTTTTACTGAATCTGAGCGCTTAATAATGCCCAATACTCTTCAAAATTTGCCGTCGGTTGGTATTTAAAGTCAGATCGCACAAAGCGATTTAGGCTTCCTTCCACTTGGCCAAGCAGTTGAGCGGCTAAAATGCTTTCGTCGACGGGGAAGGATTTACCTTCACGCAGTTTACGTTCGCGAAGGATCTGACGTAGTGACGTTTCTATGCGTTCGAACAGTTGGTTGATCCGTTCACGCAGTCGCTCATTTTCAAACATTAGAGCATGGCCGGATAAAATTCGTGTCAAGCCCGGGTTACGTTCCGAAAAAGCCAAGATAAGCTGTAGCACTAAGCGGATGCGGTTGAGTGTATCTTTCTCTTCATCCAAAATGCGATTAATCCGCGACATTAAAGACTCTTCAATAAACTCAATCAAGCCTTCAAACATCCGTGCTTTACTCGGAAAATGACGGTACAAAGCCGCTTCAGAAACGCCCACTTGTTTGGCTAGCTTTGCTGTGGTGATGCGTGATGCACCATCGTTAGATTCCAGCATTTCAGCGAGTGCTTGTAGAATCTCTTCACGACGATTGATTTTCTTATTGACGGCCATGACCCGATTTCCTTTTAGTTACCACATGCTTGTGAGCAAATATTTATACCCTTCAGATGGTTTGGGTATTGTCCATTAAGCGCAGTAGTTTAACGGACAGTTTTCGGACTGCGTAGCGTAAAAATGAAAATGATTGAACTGGGTGGTGATTTTACCACCCAATAAACGCTATGAACCCTAAAAGAAGCTTAGAACGTCTGTCTGTAGCCTACAGTTGACTCGCGATCAGTTGTATCAGCGCGTGAGCTAATGCAGATTTTGAACTCAAAGGTAATGCTTGCTCTCCGCCTTGCCAATAAACGGTCAGCGCATTGTCGTTACTATTAAAGCCTTGGCCCGCAACAGAAACATCATTGGCGCAGATCATATCCAGTTTTTTGTTGAGCAGTTTAGCGCGGGCATATTTTTCAACTTGCTGCGTTTCAGCAGCAAAGCCTACCGTGAACGGGCGGTTTTCGTTCAATGCGGCTACGCTGGCGACGATGTCGGGATTTTTGACCATGGTGATGAGCATGTGATCGCTCGCATCGGTTTTTTTGATCTTTTGATCGGCGACGATCTCAGGGCGATAGTCGGCTACGGCGGCGCAACTGATGAACACATCATGTGATTGCGCTTGCGCCATCACTTGCTGATGCATATCGCAGGCACTTTCCACATCAATACGTTGTACTTGTGGCGGTGTGAGCAAATTGACCGGGCCACTGATCAGAGTCACTTTCGCGCCCAATTGAGCGGCGGCCTGCGCAATCGCATACCCCATTTTGCCTGAACTGTGGTTACTGATATAGCGAACTGGATCGAGTGCTTCACGGGTTGGGCCTGCGCTAATCAACAGTGACTTACTGGCGAGCAGTGTGTTGTTTGCCACCTCTGTTTGGAAAAAAAACTCGCAGCGCTCAACCAATTGCATTGGCTCAAGCATGCGGCCCGGGCCAACATCGCCACACGCCTGTTCACCAGCTGCTGGGCCCCAAATCATCATGCCTCGGCGTTTAAGCGTGGCAATATTCTCTTGTGTGGCGATATTGCGATACATCTGCTGATTCATTGCCGGCGAGACGGCCACTGGCGCATTGGTGGCTAAAATCAAAGTGGTGAGTAAATCATTACCCATCCCTGCGGCGACGCGCGCGATGAGATCCGCTGTCGCGGGAGCCAGTAGGACTAAGTCTGCCCATTTGGCAAGTTCAATATGGCCCATAGACGCTTCGGCGGCTGGGTCTAATAAGCTATCTGAAACTGGCCTGCCAGAGACGGCTTGCATGGTCAGTGGCGTTATAAACTCTTTTGCAGCGTGGGTCATCACCACTTGTACTTGAGCGCCTCGTTCAATCAAGCGACGTGTTAGCTCAGCACATTTATACGCAGCAATACCGCCGCTAATGCCGAGCAGAATCTTTTTTCCTGCCAGTGTTTGCATTATCTTTTCCTCAAAAATTCTGCGCATTATGTTAGCACAACTCTCGCATCGAGTGACCTTATGATCCGCTCAATCCTTTCATATTGGACGAGTGTTTCTGCGTCTTTCATCACTTATCAATTACAAAAAACCATGAATCAAGCCTAAATAAAGAGAAGCAAAGTTGCAGGCTTGGCTATTTCTCTATGTTGTCTGAGTACCTTTAGCCCTAGGAGTGCTTAATGAGCCTCAAATCACTGCCCATAGAATCAATGCCACGCGAAAAATTGCTTGCTCGCGGTCCTCAGGCATTATCTGATGCTGAACTGCTGGCGATTTTTCTTCGTACTGGTACTCAAGGAATGAATGTGCTCGCTCTCTCGGATCTGCTGCTGCGCGAGTTTGGATCACTTCGAGCGCTTTTTTCGGCCAACCAGCAAGAGTTTTGCCGCCATAAAGGGTTGGGCGAAGCCAAATACGTTCAATTGCAGGCGGTGCTTGAAATGACGCAGCGCTATTTGGCCGAAACGCTCAAACGAGGTGGCGTTTTGACTAGCCCAGAGCAAACCAAGCTTTATTTATCGAGTGTGCTACGCGATCGCCATCGAGAAGCCTTCTATATTCTGTTTTTGGATAATCAACACCGAGTGATCAGCGATGAAGTATTGTTTGAGGGGACGATTGACGCGGCCAGCGTTTACCCTCGAGAGGTAGTTAAAAGAGCACTCCACCATAATGCGGCGGCATTAATATTGGCCCATAATCATCCGTCAGGCGTTGCTGAGCCTAGCCAAGCCGATCGCAGAATCACACGTCGATTAACCGATGCACTAGCGTTAGTGGACATCCGTATTTTGGACCATTTTGTGGTGGGCGATGGCGAGGTAATTTCTTTTGCAGAAAGAGGGTGGATTTGAATCACATTTTAGGTTGTGACTTAAGATTATTCTGGTATGATTCGCGCACTAAATTATCAACCTAAATCAGCTCTGCTTAAAAAAAGATCGCCAAATCCGTAAAAAGGATCTGTTCGGGTCTTGAGCAATGCATGTCAAGTTAGTATAATACGCGACCTTTGATAGCCTTGTATGGATTTTCCATAACGGTTTTTAACCTCAAACTTCTTAATACATCGAGAACGAGGTTCGGCCACCAAGGTTGATATCGAGCTGAAACGATTTGGAGAAGACATTCATGTCCCGAGTATGCCAAGTAACTGGTAAGCGTCCAATAACGGGTAACAACCGTTCACACGCACGAAATGCTACTAAGCGTCGTTTTCTGCCGAACCTACAAACTCATCGTTTCTGGGTAGAGAGCGAAAAACGTTTTGTTAAACTACGTCTAACTGCTAAAGGCATGCGTATCATCGATAAGAAAGGCATTGATGCTGTTCTTGTTGATATCCGTGCACGTGGCGAAAACGTTTAAGAGGAATTGAGCAATGGCTAAAGGCATTCGTGAGAAAATTCGACTAATATCTTCTGCAGGTACTGGTCACTTCTACACAACTGACAAGAACAAACGCAACATGCCAGGCAAATTTGAGATCAAGAAATTTGATCCAGTAGTTCGCCAGCACGTTCTTTACAAAGAAGGCAAAATCAAGTAATTGATTTTACGCTTTGTAAGCATTGAAAGACCCAGCTTTGGCTGGGTTTTTTATTGTCATCCCTAAACCACCGCCTTGGGCGGTGGTGATTGAACCTTGGGGCTATTGCCCGAAGGAGTGCCCATGCTAGAAGTAAACCTCTTATTCACCACAAGTAAGAGGAAACTAAAAACATGGGCGATTATAGAAGTTCATCACATGTATATTGGCGTTGCAAATACCATATAGTTTGGACTCCGAAATACAGATTTAAGATATTGAAAGGGAATGTA
>NZ_NDIM01000140.1:0-14335 GCF_002241375.1 Vibrio sp. V19_P1S1T109
TTCTATTATTGCTGCTTGGGCTGGCGGGCGCAGGCGCTGGCTATTACTTTCTTTATTATCTTCCCGAGCAAGAAGCACTGCAGGCCGATTCGTCGAGTTCGAACGATGAAGAACAAGTGCCAACCACTGAGACGGCTCCTAAAACGGCCTTGCCACCAAAACCGCTCGTTAATGATTTATATGTCGATTTAGCAAGGCTCGGAGTAAGAGAAAAGCCCGATGCACAAGCATTTGTTGAGCGGGTTCTATACCGTGGTGATAAGGTGAAAATCTTGGAACGTAAATCGGGTTTTGGCCGCATTACCGATTATTTTGTCTATGAGGAAAACGGGCCTGAAGTTGCGGAGTGGATACCTCTGGATGGTTTAGTGGAGCAGCCTCCGGTGATCAGTGCAGAGGAGCGCCGTAAAACGGTCACGCAGTACATTGCGAATTCGGATGATTTTAAACTCTATGAAACGGCTTTTGTGCAGAAAACCGATGAGTTGCTGAAAAATGAAACCTGCGTACCAGAAGATTTTGAAGAGCTTGGTGGTTGGGTAAAGTCACTCAAATATCAAGAACGTGAGGTTTATTTTGTGTATTGTGGCGGCCAGAAGTTAGCGAACAAAATTTACTTTGATATACAAAGCAAAGAAATATTTTACGCTTCTCATTAGCTAAAGTGATAAGAGCATTTAGATCTTTTTACTTGAGGCTTATGGTTGTCAGGAATATGATGCCTGCTTGAGTTGAGAGGAATGATTTTTCATGCATTGGCACTTTATTAAATATGTCTGGTTTACGCTTCTCGCGGTGGTTCTGCCTTCGCAAGCGTTCGGCTATTTAATTGAAAGTGAAACGCACAGCCACGCTGAACGTAAAGTTATCCAACAACATGGTGAAAAAACCTCGCTCACGGCGATTGTTCATCAACAACCTATCTCTGATCAACAAGATAAACAAACGGCTCCACCCGTATCAAAATCGCTTCACTCAGACACTTCTGCTGCAATCGTTACCGCGTCTCGTTGGGGAGTAACTTCCCGAGTCGTTGAATACGATGGCCCCACTTTTGTCGATAACACGCCCAATTACGACGTCACCGTCGCTCCCTTTAGGCTTTATCTTTTTCCTGTCGCTGAGTTGGCGGCATGGCAAGCTCGCCCCTATAGTTCTAACCACAGAATTTCTGGTTGGAAAGAAACCAATGCCATGTATGTGGCGTTAAATAGCCAGTACTGATCCTTCTTACTTTATATCAAGTGACAAAGTCACTCGCTTGTTCATTTAACTTGTTTATTTAAAGTAATAACAACTCAGCTTTGCTGAGAGGATTGGTATGAAAAAAACACAAAATAAAAAGGCGTCAGCACGTCTTATTAATCACTATTCTGCGTGGAAGTATATCGTATTGGCCGCCACTTTGGTTGTGCTTGCCTTGAGCGCTATACCCACCTGGTACGGCGAACAGCCGTCGATTCAACTGCAAGTCTCCGCTAAAAATGAGACGCTTAATTCAGTCGTGGAATTAACTCATCTACTCGAAAAAAACGATATTGCGGTACAAAACATACAGCAGCAAGGTGGGAAAACGACCTTAGTCTTTGCTGATGAAGTCCAGCAAACGCACGCCAGAGAATTACTCGATGGCATGATTGAAAAAGAAGACAGTATTACGTTCTCTTACGTTTCGGTTGCACCAACATGGTTGACAAATTTAGGTTTTAACCCGATTAAACTAGGGTTGGATCTGCGTGGTGGTGTGCAATTTTTGCTGAACGTTGACGTGGATAAAGCGTTCCAAGAGCAGCGTGACAGCATGATCGATACCGTGAAAGATAAGCTTCGTGACGAGCGTCTTCGCAGCGTGAAAGTTAGCTCTGAAGGTATTGATGGCTTCAAAGTAATGAGCAATTCAGCGGAAGATCTCAATAAAATCAATGCATTTCTTAAAGAGACTTACTCAGGGTGGGATATCCAACGCTCTTCTGATCAACTGCTGATCAAGCCTTCAAAACAGAATCGAGTCGATTTCCAATCAACGACGCTGCAACAGAACCTCAAGATTATGCGTGATCGCATTGAAGAGCTAGGCATCACTGAAGCTATGGTTCAGCGCCAAGGTGAACACAGCATTCGTATCGAATTACCGGGCGTGCAAGACCCATCACAAGCGAAAAACGTGATTGGTGCGACGGCGAGCCTTGCTTTTTATGAGGCGAAATCACCCAGCGAAGCGTTTACGTCGCAAGACATTGTGCTAAAAGATGAAAATGGCCGCAATGTTGTACTTACTAAACGCCCTGTATTAACCGGCGATCACATTGTTAATGCGCGCGCAGGTATTGACCAAGTGGGAATGTCTGAGGTCAACATCTCACTTGACCACGCGGGTGGCAAAATCATGAGTGATTTTTCATCCAAGCATATCGGTAAGCCGATGGCGACCGTGTACCGTGAATACACCACCAATGCTCGTGGCGAAACAGAGCGTAGCGAAAAAGTGATTAGTGTTGCGACCATTCAATCGCAGCTGGGTAGCCAATTTAGAATCACTGGTGCAGGTTCGATGGAAGAAGCACAGCAGCTGGCTTTATTGTTGCGCGCTGGTTCATTAACCGCGCCTGTGACTATCGTAGAGGAGCGTACCATCGGCGCTTCATTGGGCGCAGAAAATATTCAAAATGGTTTTGCCGCATTAGCCTTAGGTATGGCATTAACGCTGACTTTTATGGCGCTTTGGTATCGCCGCTTAGGTTGGGTGGCGAACGCGGCGTTGCTGTTTAACATGGTGTGTCTCATTGGTCTGATTGCCTTATTGCCGGGTGCTGTGCTGACCTTGCCGGGGATTGCTGGCCTAGTTTTGACGGTTGGCATGGCCGTCGATACCAACGTGCTAATTTTTGAACGCATCAAAGACAAAATCGCGGAAGGTCGCAGCTTTGCGCAAGCGATTGATACAGGTTTTAGCAGCGCCTTTAGCACCATTCTTGACGCCAACGTCACCACTATGATCACCGCCGTGATTCTGTATTCGATCGGTAATGGTCCAATCCAAGGCTTTGCCCTGACCTTAGGGCTCGGCATTATGACCAGTATGTTCAGCGGTGTGTTTGCTTCGCGTGCGGTTATCAATCTCATTTGGGGACGAGATGCTCGTCGTGATGTAAGGGTATAAACATGATTGATTATTTGAAAAACCATATTCGTCCAATTCGTTACATCACGAGCGTACTCTCTGTGACATTGATGCTGATCTCGTTAGTGGCGTTTGGTGTGAAAGGCCTTAATATGGGTTTGGATTTTACTGGTGGGATGGTCACCGAAGTTACGGTCGATAAAACCCTTACCAACAAAGAATTGCTGCAAGCGTTGAAACCTACATTAGGAGATTCAACGATGCTCACCAAAGCAGGTGAAGAAGGACGTTGGGTTATCCGCTACGCGCTTCCTGAAAGCGATCAAGAAACGCCTAATATCCCAGCTCTGCTCAGCGATGTCTCTGAACATGTGACGGTGGTGAGCAACAGTATGGTCGGCTCGCAAGTGGGGCAAGATCTGGTGGAGCAAGGTAGTTTAGCGTTGATGATCTGCTTACTGTGTATCTTAGGTTACTTGTGTTTCCGCTTTGAATGGCGTTTAGCGAGCGGCTCGTTGTTGGCCTTGCTGCATGACGTTATTTTAGTGCTCGGTTTCTTTGCTCTGACACAGATGGAGTTCAACCTAACCGTGTTTGCGGCGGTACTGGCGGTATTAGGTTATTCATTGAACGACTCTATTATCATTGCCGACCGCATTCGTGAATTGCTTGTGGCTAAGCAAAGCACGCCAACCAAAGAGATTACCGACCAAGCCGTGATTGCGACTTTCTCACGCACTATGGTGACTTCGGGTACGACATTACTCACCGTTTCCGCATTGTGGTTAATGGGCGGGGAGCCGCTTGAAGGGTTTGCTATTGCAATGTTCATCGGTATTATTTCTGGAACTTGGTCTTCAATCTCAATCGGGACTGTGTTACCAGAGTGGTTGAAACTTGAACCTAAACATTACTTGCCTGTAGTGGTGGATTCCGCGCCTTAGTATTTCTGCGCATGTCATTTAAAGTGAAGTAAAAAATCCGCCTTATGCACAGGCGGATTTTTATTGGGAGTTGACTATAAATTACGGTAGGAAGTGTGATTTATAGTTCTTTATCTTTACTCAGTGACAGCAACCAAAGTGAAACGGCGGCAACCACCGCAAAGCCGCCGAAGATAATAACAGGCATCGCGCTGTAACCAAGAATATGCCAAATCACCGATTCTAATGTACTCATGGGTTAATTCTCCTATTGCCAGCCTTCAACGCCTTGCATGTCTGGCAGTTTATGTGCAATACCTTTATGGCAATCGACACAGGTTTTTTCACCACTAGCAAGGGCGGTTGAATGCTGTTTGGCACTGCGTGGACCTTGCTCTGAAAAATCCATGTATTCGAACTCATGGCAGTTACGACACTCTAATGAGTCATTATTTTTCAATCGTGACCACTCACGCTCCGCGAGATGTGCTCGACGTGCTTGAAACTTTTCGGGTGTGCTAATGGTGCCTAATATCACATGAGCAAACAACTCTTTGGATGCTTGCACTTTGCGGATAATCTTGTCTGTCCACTCATGGGGAACATGGCAGTCAGAGCAGATAGCACGTACGCCGGAACGGTTAGAATAGTGAATCGTCTCTTGGATCTCTGCCACAATCGGTGCATGACAGCCTGAGCAGAATTCTTCTGAGTTTGTTGCTTCCATACCGGTGTTAAATGCGCCCCAAAATAGCAGACCACCTGCAAACCCCATGAACAATACGATGCCAACGGCCGCTTTACTTGGGCTTGTGAGCCTTTTCCAAAACGCTTTTAATAATTTCATAAATAGCCTCTTAAGTTATTATCTGGCTACGATTAGCGAAGTGAATCAACGGATTTGAACTCATTTTCCACCAAAGGCTTCGCAATGGCTTGCGGTACATGGCACTGTAAACAGAAGTAACGGCGCGGTGAGACGTCAGCTAGCACCGCATCTTCACGGTTAACATAGTGGGTCACGCTGATTTTGGTTGCGCCCATCTCTTTGGCATTTTTCCAACTGTGACAAGCAAGGCACTTATTGGCGTTTAGCGACACTTCGTAGCCACGAATGTTATGCGGGATCAAAGGTGGCTGATAGACGTATTCGCTTTCAAGCGCTTGATCTCTTGGGTACTTCTTAAAGTCGTCTGCAGGACGAGTCTCTTCAAGTTGCGTTGCGCCACGCAGCGATTCCAGCCCACCGTTGCCGCCGGGGTTATTCAGTTCCGCCTGTACCGTTTGGCCAAATAAAGCCCCAAAAGATAAAAGGGCGATCAGTAGTTTTTTCATCTTAAATTCTCCGCCTAATGGCTCATTCTGAGATCGGCCCCCCATAGGGCAGCCGATGCATTCATTAACTGGCTTACGCTACTTTAGTGATTTTTACCGGACATTTTTTGAAGTCTGTCTGCTTCGACAGTGGGTCCGTGGCATCTAAAATCAGCTTGTTAATCAAAATGCGAGCATCAAAGAATGGGACAAAGACCAAACCATGCGGTGGACGATTTCGGCCGCGCGTTTCCACACGCACACGAACTTCGCCGCGTTTGTTGGAAATCAATACTTCATCGCCACGTCGTAACCCACGCGCTTTGGCGTCATCTGGGTGGATGTAACAGAGCGCATCGGGTACGGCTTTATAAAGCTCAGGAACGCGCCGCGTCATAGTGCCGGTGTGCCAGTGTTCTAACACGCGGCCCGTACACAGCCACAGATCAAATTCGGCATCAGGTGATTCCGGCGGCGCTTCATAAGGAGCGGAGATGATCCACGCTTTACCATCCGGTTTGCCGTAGAAATCCCAATCAGATCCTTTTTTCGCATAAGGGTCGGAGCCTTCTTTAAAGCGCCATAACGTTTCTTTACCATCCACAACCGGCCAACGTAAGCCGCGAACGTTATGGTAGGTATCATAAGGCGCTAAGTCGTGGCCGTGACCGCGTCCGAAACTGGCGTACTCTTCAAATAACCCTTTTTGTACATAGAAACCGAAGTGATGTGCGTCATCGTTCAGTTCACGAGCTTCTTCAAGCGGGAATTGATCAACCTGTCCGTTTCTGAACAGCATATCAAACAGGGTTTTGCCGCGATATTGTGGCGCTTTGGCGAGTAATTCTTCAGGCCACACTTCTTCCATTTTGAAGCGTTTAGAGAACTCCATTACTTGCCATGAGTCTGATTTTGCTTCGCCTACCGTGCCAACTTGCTGATACCAAGCTTGAGTGCGGCGTTCAGCATTACCGTAAGCGCCTTCTTTTTCCACCCACATTGCGGTAGGGAGCACTAAGTCGGCTGCTTGCGCTGTGGCTGTTGGATACGGATCAGACACGACGATAAAGTTTTCTGGGTTGCGATAACCCGGTAAACGTTCTTCGTTAATATTCGGGCCTGCTTGCATGTTGTTATTACACTGCACCCAGTAAGCGTTGAGTTTGCCATCTTTGAGCATTCGGTCTTGCTGTACGGCGTGAAAGCCCGGTTTTTCAGGAATGGTGCCTTGTGGAAGCTTCCATGTCTTTTCAGCAATCGCACGATGTTTGGGGTTTGCCACCACCATGTCAGCTGGCAAGCGGTGAGAAAAGGTTCCGACTTCACGTGCCGTGCCACAAGCGGATGGTTGACCTGTTAATGAAAATGGACTGTTGCCAGGTGTGGCAATTTTGCCCGTCAGTAAGTGCAGGTTGTAGACCAAGCTTTGCATCCAAACACCGCGAGTATGTTGGTTCATGCCCATAGTCCACAGTGACATCACTTTGGTGTTAGGGTCAGCGTATTGTTTTGCTAGCGCAATCAGTTTATCTTCGGCAACACCTGACATTTGCGCGGCTTTTTCAACCGTATAAGGCGCAACCGAGGCTTTGTAAGCTTCAAAATCAATAGCGGTTATATCACCAGAGTTGGCATTTTTCGCTTTAACTTGCAGTGGGTGCTCGTCACGCAGACCGTAACCAATATCTGTTGTCGCTTGTTTGAAATGAGTGTGTTTGTTGACGAAATCCCAGTTCACTGCATTGTTTTGAATGATGTAGTTGGCGATGAAGTTGGCGATGGCAAGGTCACTTTGTGGGTGGAAAATGTAACCGTGGTCGGCCAGCTCAAACGAACGATGATAATAAGTCGAAAGGACATTTACTTTAACGTGTGGGTGACTTAAACGACGATCGGTAATACGAGTCCAAAGAACCGGGTGCATTTCAGCCATGTTTGAACCCCAAAGCACAAAGGCATCAGCGTGTTCAAAATCATCATAGCAGCCCATCGGTTCATCAATACCAAAGGTGCGCATAAATCCAACAACGGCTGAAGCCATGCAGTGGCGAGCGTTCGGATCAATATTATTAGAGCGAAAACCCGCTTTCATTAGTTTAACGGCGGCGTAACCTTCCATCACAGTCCATTGGCCCGAACCGAACATGCCAACACTGGTTGGCCCTTTCGCTTTTAGAGCTTGTTTCCACTTTTCAGCCATCACATCGAAAGCCTGATCCCACGACACTGGCGTGAATTCTCCATCTTTATGATATTGGCCATCTTTCATGCGCAGCAGTGGCTGTGTTAAGCGATCTTTACCATACATGATTTTTGAAAGGAAGTAGCCTTTAATACAGTTCAACCCTTTGTTAACGGGCGCTTCAGGGTCACCTTGTGTGGCAACCACTTTGCCGTTTTGGGTACCGATTAATACTGAACAGCCCGTACCGCAGAAACGACAAGGCGCTTTATCCCAAGTGATTTTTGTTTGGTCTGAGCTGGCAATCAAGTTCGTTGCGCTGGCGGGTAGAGTAATACCGGCGACAGCGGCTGCGGATGCGGCTGCGTTTGCTTTCACAAACGCGCGTCTTGTCATTTTCATACGTCATCCTCAATGTGGGAATGTTGTGTTCCAGTGTTGGTATCCGTGTCATCCAGCCCACTTTCTATTTGGTGATAAACCAAAGCGGTGCTGAGAACGTGTGGTAAGTTGTTAATTGCATCGATGGTGTCAGTAACGAAGCCTTGATTTTCCGTTTCCAAAACGACGATCATTTTCCCTTCGTTGCTTTGGCCATACACTTCGGCGTTCTCAAACGATTCGATTGTCGCTTTGAGCGCAGCTAAATGTTCAGGTACGACGTGAACGATCAAACTTGAAATATGTACTTCATTGAGTGACATGTTTATCTCTCATTATTATTAATATTGCTCACACGGATGGCTGAGGTTGGACAGATGGAAACGCACGCGCCACATCCGTTACAGGCATCAATATCGACATTCGGTTGCGCCACTTTTCCGATCACTAAATTGAACGTTATAGCGCTGACTTCACATGACTCAGCGCAGCTACGGCACTCCACATTGCGTTTAGCCAAGCAGCTTTCTTCGAGCTCTGCTTTAGCCAGCCACGGTTGTGTTGAGCGAGGTGCGAAAATTGGTTCTGGGCAGCTCTGCGCGCACTGATAACAAAAGGTGCACTCATCAATATGAAAATCTATGGTTGGGAAGCCGCCATCACCTAAGGTGATGATCTTTGTTTCGCACGCGTCTAGGCAGCGGCCGCAGCGAGTGCACTCATCTGAAAAGGAGAGGGGGTGAGCAATCCAAGGCAAGCGGACAATGGTGTCATCGACCTGATTACGAGAAAAAAAACGCCTTTTCGAGAGATCAACCAAAGTGCATTCCTGTATTTGTTAACAAATCTTCATTTATCCATACACAAATTGTAGTTTTTGTCCTATTTCTATAAATACCCCCAAGGAGGTAATTGGCTAGTCATGTTGTTTTAGATCAATAAATTCAAGCGCGAGTGATCACATATTGAATGGCTTTAACGACAGCGGCGCCCAATCAGATACAATAGGCATGGAGAGGTTCACGGAGAGATGTTTTGAGAAAACGATCCAAACAGTCGGTCACCAGCACCATTGCCAAAGCCATGGTGTCGATTTTACTGTTATCGGTTGCCATCACAGGGTACGCCATTTTTACACTCGCTTCCTCACTCAATGATGCTGAAGCGGTGAACGTGGCTGGTTCAATGCGTATGCAAAGCTATCGATTGGCACATGATATTCAAAGTAACTCGGTGGATTATTCATCTCACATTTATCTTTTTGAACGTTCGCTTTATTCACCATCAATGAAAGCATTGCAGCGTTGGCCTGTGCCAAACGACATCACCAAAGATTATTATCAGTTGATCATTCGTTGGCACGAACTGAAAAGCTTGTTAAATGGCGAGAACAAAGACCGCTATCTTGATGAGGTAGCGAAATTTGTCAGCCAAATCGACCGTTTTGTCTTTAAGTTGCAGCACTTCTCAGAACAAAAGCTGATCCAACTGGCTTGGTTTGGCGGCATGGGGTTGGGTGGTGTGTTATGTATCTCATTGTTTGTGGTGCATTTTATTCGTAAGGAAGTGGTGGGGCCATTGCGTTCGCTAGTGACCGCCAGTGAGCAGATCCAAAACCGTTCATTTGATGTATCGCTCAATGTTACCAGCCATAATGAAATGGGGATCTTAACCCGCACGTTTAATAAAATGGCCACCGACCTTGGTAAGCTGTACCTCGGTTTAGAGCAAGCGGTGAATGAGAAAACCCATAAGTTGCAAAATGCCAACCAAGCACTGCAAGTGTTGTATGACTGCTCGCAAGAGCTAACCGCATCGCGCATTAGCCAAGATAATTTCCAAGCGATTTTGCAACACTTGGTCACCATTGAAGGGGTCACATTTGCCCAGTTAGAAATTGGTGATGACGCGGGTAAAAGTACGCGCTTATCCGAAGGTGAGAGCAATGGGTTCTCCCTTTCTCCGCTTTTGCTGAGCTTAGATGGGATGCAACTGGGTTACTTGTATCTGCAATACAGCTTGCCTTGTCCAAATAGCGCCTTGATTGATAACTTCGTACAAATATTGTCGCGTGCCATTTATTATAATCAAGCACAGAAACAAGCCGAACAGTTGATCTTGATGGAAGAACGCGCCACCATCGCTCGCGAACTGCATGATTCGTTGGCTCAATCGCTTTCGTATCTGAAGATACAAGTATCATTACTAAAACGCGTGATTGGCCGAGCAGAGACCCCGCACGCCGCAGAGAAAAAAGAGCAAATCATTTTAGATATTGATCAAGGTTTGTCGGGCGCTTACACCCAGTTAAGAGAGCTATTAACCACCTTTAGGCTAACGATTAAAGAAGGCAATTTTGGTCAAGCGCTCAAGGGCATGCTAGAGGAACTTGGCGAGCAAACTACGGCGGAGATAGTGCTTAATAATAATTTGTCATCGATTGATTTAGATGCGCATCAACAAGTGCATTTACTGCAATTGATCCGAGAAGCGACTATCAATGCTATCAAACACGCTCAAGCTAATGTTATTCAAGTCAACTGTGATGAATTAGACGATCAGGTGATGGTGACGGTCAAAGACGATGGGGTTGGCTTTGATCAACAGCGTGCTAGGCTCAATCACTATGGATTAAGCATTATGCAAGAAAGAGCGGCGCGGCTGCATGGCGCAGTGTCAGTAACCTCCGCACCCAATGCTGGGTGTGAAGTTATATTGAAATATAAACGTTCAAAGGATACAAATTTTGACGAGATGTAGAGTAATGTTGGTAGATGACCATCCTTTAATGAGACGTGGTATCAACCAGCTATTGAGTTTTGAAGATGACTTTGAAGTGGTTGCTGAAGCTTGTAACGGCAGTGAAGCCATCGCTTTGGCACATGACATCGAGCCGGATCTCATTCTGCTTGATTTGAATATGAAAGGCATGTCAGGGCTCGATACGTTAACAGCGCTTCGTGCGGATGAATCAACCGCTACCATCGTTATTTTAACCGTATCAGACAGTGCGCTCGATATTGAAGCTATGGTGAAAGCGGGGGCTGATGGCTACCTTCTTAAAGATACAGAACCAGATGAGCTGGTGGAACTGCTTAGACAGGCCGCGACGGGTGTAAAAGCGTACAGCGAGTTTGTTACTCAGTACCTCGCCGAACGTCATACGCATGAAGATCTTTTTGAGGCATTAACCGACCGTGAAACTCAGATTTTAAAAGAGGTCGCGAAAGGGTATCGGAATAAACAAATTGCTGATCGTCTGTTCATTTCTGAGTCGACAGTAAAGGTGCACATGAAGAGTTTGCTGAAGAAGCTACGCGTCCCATCGCGCACGGCAGCAACGATTTTATACTTGGAACGCTATAGCGAGAGTAAATAACACCTATTTGGAAATAGCGGTTTGAAAAAAGGGCGTCCTGTTGAACGCCCTGATTGTTTGTCAACGTTATGCTGTCATCGGTACAAGGATTACTGTACCAATAATGACCGTGATTAAACCGAGGATGACAGGAACGGAAGTGCGTTTTACCACTTCAAATGGACTGATATGGCCCATACCAGCTGTTGCTACAACGACGCCTGATACTGGAGAAATGGTGCGCCCAAGGTTTGAAGCTTGCAGCATCGGGATAATGAGAAAGGCTGGATTCACGCCCAATTTAGCCGCCAACGATGGCGCTAACTCAACAAAGGCGTAGAACGGAGCGTTGCCTGAACCCGTCGCAATAGCGGCTGCTACGGTAAGACCTGTCAAAATCAGCATCAAGGCTATGCCGCCTGCGCCTGCGGTTTCTGCAAGATGAAGCAGGTTATCAATCGCCCCAATCGACATCAAACCTTGTGCGAACACGCCCGCAGCAACCAACAACATCACCACGCCTTTGAATGCTTCGGCCATGCCTGCGTAGCATGATTCTAGATCTTCTAACGTCTCTTTACCTTTAAAACGCTTCGTCACGAAGTCAACCAATGCACCGATGAAGATGGATCCGACCACAATGGTGTAAATATCAAGGCTCAAACCTTGAATGGTTTCTCCGTTGAATAAGAACACACCCACAATAGGTAAGAATGGAAGAGCCGCATAGTAAGCCGGTGCTTTCACTTCGATGGCGGAAACATCGATTTTTTCCATCGGTGTGTTGTCTTTCTTATCGAGATATTTGTTCCAGAAGAAGGCCGCGATCGCCATGACGATAATGGCACAGATCGAAACAGGAAGAACCGTTTCCACGGCAAAAACGTGTAAAGGTAGGCCTGATTTTTCCGCCGCAATAACCACATCACCGGATGTCGGGGAAAGGATGATCGCAGCAGGAGATGCACATACCGCAACTGCGGCCGGACGAGAGATCCCCATCGCTACCATCATCGGAAATAAAGTGGCCATTAACAGTACGCCAAGACCCGTTGCTGAGCTCACCGCTAAAGACATCAAACATGCCACAATGTAAGCAGCAACCAGCAAGATATAAGGGGATGTAATAACCGAAAGAGGTTTAGAAAACTGTTTTACAACCACATTGTTGGCGCCGATGTGTGTCATGTACGAAGCAAAACCACACAGCAACATAATTTGCATGCCTAAACCGCCACCACTGTAACGTAACATGTATTTCACGAATTCGAGTGCATCCGTTACCGTGTTACCGGTTGAGGGTACTTTGGCTGGCAGCACTGAATAGCCAAGTGCGCCAGTTAATAGCAGTAAAACGATACCTGCGGTGAGTAACACACCGGCTGGCTTGTAACCTTTAACAATGAAATAACCCACCGCTACTGTTACCGCCAAGCCAATTAAAAGCTCTAGCATTTAAGTCTCCTGAAATTATGAACAATATTGCAAAAACGTGTATCAATTTATGACAAGGAATTTACCGAAAAGAATGCTGTAGCACGAGAGCAAGTTGAGCTTTAGATGATCTAAAACAATAAAATTATCAATTGATAACCTAGTTGAAAATTCTTTAACTTTGAATATGTTTTAGTCGTTCTAACTATTCATTTAGCAAATATGCGGCTAGAAGTTCTGTTAGAGGGGGGGATAATTTAAGCTAAGAAAAATGAAGCCACTTAAGGCATGGCTTCATCAAATCTGTAAAGTATGAATTTAGGAGTACTGACGCACAATAAGCTGCCAATTGGATTTTTGTAGTGCTAATTGTTGCTTCACTTGTCGATAGCGCAGCATCAATAGGGAGTGTTCATATCTACGAACCATATTGTTTTTTTTACTTTCGATCAGCTGTTTCTTTAATTCATAATACTCTTGCAACTGTATGACTAAAGCGTCAAATTCACGTTGTATGCTGGCCATAACGAGTTGCTGATTGGGTAACGCGGCGATCTGTTTTTGCGCATGGCTTAATGCCATTAACGCTTTCGCTTTTTCTACCTTAAGGGGAGGCGAAGTGCGCAGTTTACCAGCCAACCCAAGCCACGAGCACAGCTTGATCAGCCATTTTGTTGGGTCGTATTGCCACCAATAAATCCCATTACGATAATCGTTTTCAAAAATATGGTGATAATTGTGGTAGCCCTCGCCAAAAGTGAAGAAAGCCAAAATACCGTTATCGCGGGCTGTATTTTTATCAGTATAAGGCTGGCTACCCCATATATGAGCCAGCGAATTGATGAAAAATGTCGTGTGATGATTGAGCACTAAACGCAGTGCACCCACGATCAGTAACATGCCCAGTATATCGTGATAAATAAAACCAAGGATCAGAGGAACGCCCAAGTTCATTGCGAGTGCCAAAGGCACATAATACTTATGCTGCCACATGACGATCTTATCTTTTTGCAGGTCACGGCAGTTGGAGTAGTCATCGTACGTGGTTTTATTGTAGTGACGCAGCATCCAACCTATGTGTGAAAACCAGAATCCACGTTTGGCTGAATAAGGATCTTTGTCATTATTGTCTACATGCTTGTGATGAACTCGGTGATCAGAAGACCAATGTAGCGCACTGTTTTGCAGTGCAAACGCCCCACCTAATGCAAACAATAATCTCAGTGCCCAATGTGCTTCATAGGCTTTATGTGACCATAAACGGTGATAGCCCGCGGTAATGGAAAGGTTGCAAAAGGAAAAACAAATCATCAGCCAAAGCCAATGCTCCATGCCGTAGCCAAATTGCCATCCATACAAAGGGGCTGCAATCGTCGCTAAGCCCAAGCTGAAGCTAAAAATGACGATGTTTATCCAGATAAGTGGTGGTTTTGATGCCGATTTCATGATTAAAATCCTTGAGCTTACAGTTGTTCGCTAGAATATCAGCGAACAACTGTAAGTCAAAGAGGTTTAATGATTCTTTTAAGGGATTGTGACTAGTATATTTTGCTTTTCTATTTGAACCGAATAGTATGAAAGACGATGTTAATCCTTACAGGAAGTAATAAGGACTAGAATAT
>NZ_NDIM01000292.1:0-14318 GCF_002241375.1 Vibrio sp. V19_P1S1T109
GGCTATCGTGGCTCGGTTTAACTCACCATCTGTTTTCAGTAAACCATCTATTTTTAGTAAACTATCTGTTTTAGTGAATCTGCCGTTGTAGTGAACGTTCACTAACCGAAGAAATTCGTTGATTCACATCGGCAAACTTTACTTGTAATGCAGGATGTTTCTTTAACAGTTTTTGTTGCTGTTTCAGCACTTTTTCTAACTTCTTCAGTACTTTTTTTTGTTTTTTTAACGCTTTCTTGTTCTGTTTTTCCGATCGCTTAGCGGCCTTTTTACCTTTGTCCGTCATGCCATTTGACGTACCAGAGCGCCGTTGTTTCTTCCCTTCCGAAACAAGCTTTATCGATGCACTCGGAATAGCAGCAGGCTTACACAACGTGTTTTTATCCGATGATGAACGAGCACATGAGCGACAAAGAAATTTTGGCGCAGCCACAATCTGATGGATATCCCCAAGCTGGCTAGTAATATCGTGTCGGTTCAATTTGCATAAACGCTTATTCATGTACGCCTCGATCACGAATAGGAATAATTATTAGTTAGATATACAATTCCAAACACGATTAAGCAAGCACTAAATTACATCTATGGGCCACGAGATTTTCTCGCCAAAGCTAACGTATTGAATGCGTTAGATCATCGCCGCTTTCACATACACATCAAAACGATTTTTCTTGGTTTCAATCACCATACTCGGCTTTTGTTTGTCTAACCAATCGGCATAGTCAGGACGCTTCACCACCACGCGTTTGGTCGCCAAACTCAAGGCTGGGTTTAATAATGCATCAGCATCCAAGTCAGCGCCCACCAGCGATTGAAAGACGCGCATCTCCTTTTTTACCAAAGCCGTTTGTTTTTTACTTTCCGGGTGCGGGTACATGGGGTCAAGATACACCACATCTGGCTTTACAAAATTTTCATCTTGCGCCAGTTTTTCGAGCGCATCATGACTCGAAGCGTGAAGTAACGACATTCGCTCGCTTACCCAGCCACCAATCTCTGCATCTTGCTTGGCACGCTCTAAACCATCATCGAGCAGCGCGGCCACAACGGGATGCCGCTCGACCATTTGCACTTTACAGCCGAGCGAGGCCAACACAAAAGCATCACGACCTAACCCGGCCGTTGCATCTAACACGGTCGGTGTCGCTCCTTTGTTTAGTCCAGCAGCTTTGGCTATCGACTGACCTTTACCGCCACCAAATTTACGTCGGTGAGCAACCGCCCCCGTGACTAAATCGACATAAATAGCGCCGAGTTTAGGCTCATCCAGTTTACGCAACTCAAGACGATACTGAGTTAATACCAAGGCAAATGGGCTCTCAGCGCATGGTTTTAATCCCCAACGCGCGGCTAATGTATCCAAATGTGCTTGCTGAGCAGGAACTTCGCAAATCAGTTGTAGCTGCAAGTTAACTCCGAAACCAAGGAAATAATGAGGAGGCTTGAGTTTACCCAATTTTCACTGACGTGACTAAAGCTTATCGCTTTTCTTAAACGGCGGCTTACGAGAAACAACGACCAGTGATAAACTGAGCGAACCATTTCAATGATAAGGATGCTGTGATGCAAGCCACTACCGCTAAACTGGACGAACTCGACCGCGCCATTTTAAAAATTTTAATGGACGATGCACGCACGCCCTACGCAGAAATGGCCAAGCAGTTCAACGTTAGTCCTGCCACTATCCATGTTCGCATTGAAAAGATGAAATCGGCCGATATCATTCAGGGTACGGAAGTGATCGTCAATACCAAAAAATTGGGTTATGACGTGTGTTGTTTTATCGGTATCAATCTCAATGCCGCGCGAGACTACCATTCGGCGCTCGCCAAACTCAATGCGCTGGATGAAGTGGTGGAAGCCTATTACACCACAGGAGCCTATAATATTTTTGTGAAGTTAATGTGCCGCTCGATTGAAGAATTACAATTTGTGCTGATCGACAAATTACAGGCTATTGATGAAGTGCAATCCACAGAGACGCTTATTTCCTTGCAGAACCCGATTAACCGAAATGTGAATCCTTAATCACCGAAGCCGCAAACACCACGCAATAAAAAGCCCGAAACTAAATTCCGGGCTATGGCATCGGTACTGATAATAAATTATTTGTTCAGATAAGTTAAAAGCTCTTCAGCCGAAATACCCTGCTTTGCCAATTCCTTCGCCATGATTTCGACTTGCTCGCCTTTACGCGCTTCAATCACTTGTTGAAACTGAAAGACTAAATCACGCAGAACTGGTAATGGTACTTGTTTGGCGGCACTGCGAATACGCTCACTACTTTGGTTGCCTAATTCATTCAGCAATTTTCCGAACATGACCTTTTCTGGAGACTCGTCGAGTTGTTCCCAAATTCGAGCCATTTCATAGGTTGTCATTGACATTGTTGTTTCGTTTCCAAAGTGCAATTGAAATAATTAAGTGACTAAATATACACCCGTTAAAAAGAATATAAAACAGCAGGTGACAATTTATTAATTCACCACTAATTGATGCCAATAACGCCCTGCTTTAGAAAACAGGATAAACAGCGCTGGCGCAATCAGCCACATTTGCAGTGCAATTAATATCTGAGGTTCTAACCCAACACGCTGCATGGTGCCAACTAACAGGCCAGCACCACTCATCTGAAACAAACCAAGCAGTGCTGCGGCGGTTCCCGCACGGTCACCAAATGGCGCCAGTGCTTTTCCTGCGGCCGCTCCCAGAATCCAAGCAAAACCGATTGATGACATAAAAATGGGCAGCATAAAGGCAATCGCCGTTTTCTGTTGTGCCAGCGCGACCATGGTAGTCCCCGCAACCAATAATGTGGCGATTCCAACCACCAGCGCCATATGGGTACCAAACCTATCCATAAATTTCGGCGCACTCAGGCAAGCAACGATATTAATGATGGCATTGAGTCCAAACCAGAAAGTAAATTCATTCATAGTCAATCCATAACCTTCCATTAATACCACTGGGGCAGAAGTGACATAGGCTAAAATAACCGCCATCGCTAACATACACAATGAAGCATGGAAGAGAAAAGATGGTGTTTTCAATACGGACCAGTAACGCGATAACTTAAAGAACGCTTGCTGTTCGGTGGCTTGTGGGTTGGTTTCTTTCATACCAATCACCATCATTAAACCCGCGACCACGGCAAAACCAGCCATAAAGCTGAAGTTACTGCGCCAGCCAAATTGCTGAGTTAACCAACTACCAAGGATTGGCGCTAATGCAGGAATAAAACAGATTGCACCATTTAAGTAGCTGATCATTTTGCCGCTACGTTGTGGGCCAAAAATATCGCGAACTGTTGCAAAAGCCGCTACCGATGTCGCGCACGCACCGAAGCCTTGTAGTAGCCGAGCCATCAACATCCATTCAATACTTTGAGCGGCCCACGCCAAGCAAGCACTCAATGCATAAATACTGATCCCTCCTAATGCAACAGTTCGACGACCGAGTTTGTCCGCTAGCGGGCCAGCGAAGAGTTGACCGACTCCCATAGCAAACAGAAACCAAGTAATCGTATCTTGTGCATAAGCGTGTTCCACGTGAAACGTTTGAGAAATTTGCGGTAAAGCTGGTAGATAAATATCAATCGCTAACGGGCTAAACAGAACCAACAAAATCAGTAATGCCAATTGACGCTTACTATGCGCGTCAGAGGTTATTTGCTTCACGAAACACTCCAGTAATGAGAAAGAACACACTTTTACAACTCGGCTATAATAGAGCAATGATGATATGAATAGAAATGGCTTATACTCATCACAATTATTCCCAAATGGAAATACAGATGAATATAGAAAAATTAGCCAGAATCGATCTTAATTTGCTTGTTTGTCTGTCCGTACTGCTAGAAGAACTGAACGTAACGCGCGCCGCCCATCGCCTCTGTTTGAGTCAATCTGCCGTCAGTAAATCGCTTGCCAAGCTTCGTCAGCAGTTTAATGACCCGTTGTTTATTCGTAATTCACATGGCTTAAAGGCAACGCCACAAGCGCTCTATCTCAAACCCAAACTAGACACTCTCATCAATCAGCTCGAGCTACTCACTCAACCACAACAATTTTCACCACAAAGCAGTGAATACCGTTTTCATATTGCGGCAGTAGAAAGCGTCTACCCATTGATTCTCCCCCATTTTTTGCCCGCTATTTTCAGCCAAGGTCCAAATCTCAACATCAACACTCACTCATGGAACGATCAAACCTTTAAGAAATTGCAGCTTGGTGAGTTGGATTTAGGCATTACCGGCAAGGACATTGATATCAATGATGCCAAATTAACAATGCTGCCACCCAGTGATATCTGTGAGCAAGAGATCTATCGAGATAGCCAAATGTGCGTGGTACGTAAAGACCACCCAGCATTGCGAGATAATTGGACGTTAGAGCGCTATTTATCGCTACGTCACGTACAAGTACGCTGCGATGGTAATGATCGCTGGCTACTCGACTATCGCTTGGCGGATATCGGCCGAGAAAGGGACATCGCAATTACAGTACCGGATTTTAATAGTGCCGCCAGCCTTTGTACTTATACTGATTTTATCTTTACCGCGCCGAGCCACTTCACCCACCTAGTAGCCAAGCAGATGGATCTCGTCGTGTTGCCATTACCGATGGAATTTCCACCTATGGCTTATACGTTATTTTGGCACAGAGACAGAGAAAGTGACCCCGCATTGAGCTGGTTAAGGCAGATGATCCAAACCAAAACACTGCATCTCAGATGAAGCTGCGGTTTGCGCCAGTTCGATAAAAAGAGTAGCTTATTGAAGCTCGTCCCCATCGCCACAACCCCATAGACACAATAATAAAGTCAGGGTTTGCTATGGATTTGCACAGCTCCCTACACCTACAACGGACGGTTATGAGAAAGGATATAACACAGATGCATGATTCAATCGCACAACGCGTATCAGCCTTACGTGGCTGGCTCACACAACAAGGGCTTGATGCCATCATCATTCCACACGAAGATGAATATCTCGGGGAATATGTACCACAACACAACGAACGCCTGCATTGGTTAACTGGTTTTACTGGCTCGGCAGGCGCGGCTGTGGTCACCCACGATAACGCGGCTATTTTTGTGGATGGCCGCTATACAGTGCAAGTTCGTAAACAAGTGCCAGAGGCAACCTTTGAGTACCGTCACTTGATTGAAGAGCCCGTTCTCGATTGGCTCCAAAGCGCATTGGTCTCAGGTAGTAAAGTGGGATTTGATCCGCGCATGCATCGAGCAAGCTGGCTTAAAGCAGCACAGGCAAAATTGTCTGATGAGTTACAGCTTATTGCCGTCGGCAGTAACCCAATCGATGAATTATGGAAGGACCGTCCTAGCGCTGCAATTTCAGCAGTGCGCTTGATGGGTAATGAACTCGTCGGTATCAGTAGCCATGATAAGCGTGAGCAAATAGCTCATCAGCTGAGTAAGAAAAAGATTGATGCGGCAGTACTGACAGAACTTGATTCCATCTGCTGGCTGCTAAATATCCGTGGCCTTGATGTTTCCCGATTACCAGTATTACTTTCCCATGCCATTATTTATGCTGACTCCAGCGTCGATTTCTTCCTTGACCCTGCTCGTCTTCCTGCGGAATTTGCCAAGCATGTCGGTGGCGGCGTTCGCGTTCACCATCCAGATCAATTAGAAAAGCAGCTTAACTTACTCGCAGGTAAAAAGGTGATGATCGATCCTGCTACCAGTAATGCATGGTTTACGCTGACTTTACAAAATTCCGCTGCTGAAATCATTAATGACGCCGATCCGTGCTTACTGCTAAAAGCGGCAAAAAATGCAACCGAAGTCTCTGGAATGAAAGCGTGCCACGTGCGTGATGGTGTGGCGATGACGAAATTTCTTGCTTGGTTGGATAATGAAGTGGCTAGCCAAAGACTGCACGACGAAGGCTATTTATCTGACCGCTTACAAGCATTTAGAGAGGAAGACCCAACTCTAGCCGATCTTAGTTTTGATACTATTTCAGCGGCAGGCAGTAATGCAGCTATGTGCCATTACAACCACATCAACCAAGTAAAACCAGGACAATTAGCTCAAGACTCACTTTATCTTGTCGATTCTGGCGGCCAATATTGTGATGGTACGACTGACATTACGCGTACCATTGCTATTGGTAACCCCAGTGAAGAGATGAAAAAACAGTTCACTTTAGTGCTTAAAGGTCATATTGCGCTAGCCAGAGCACGCTTTCCAAAAGGCACTTGTGGTCATCAGCTTGATGTACTTGCCCGTCAGCACCTATGGGCTAATGGCTTCGATTATGATCATGGCACTGGTCATGGAGTCGGCCATTTTTTGAGTGTCCATGAAGGGCCACAACGCATCAGCAAAGTTTTCAACAACGTCGCACTGCTTCCGGGTATGGTACTGTCGAACGAGCCCGGTTATTACCGTGCCGATGCGTTTGGCATTCGTATAGAAAACTTAGAACTGGTGGTCGAAGTTGAAACACAAGGTGATTTCTCTGTGTTGGGGTTTGAGTCACTCACGCGTTGCCCGATTGATAAGCGCGCGATCAACATCAATATGTTAACTCGACCAGAGCTCACATGGTTAAATGACTACCATCAAAAAGTATGGGATCAAGTTGGTCCACTCGTTGAGGGTGATAACAAAGCGTGGTTGCGCCAAGCGACACTGCCTATTGAGCATGATTAAACTTCAACATGATAAAACAAATGCGCTGTAGGTAGTCTCTGTGTAGTAACTTAACCTAGAAAGATGAAAGGCGACCTCGAGTCGCCTTTACTTAAACTTATGATTCTCTTAACTCGAATTCACCTTATTAGCCAAATCACCATACTTTAATGAATGCATCCATATGTTTCACGTGAAACGTGCAAGCCATGACCTCATCCAGAATAGGCAGCATGCCAATCTCGCCACACAACTTCAAAGCCTTGCCCTTTAACAGCGGCGGCAACTTGTGCAGCTGTACGTTCATCGCTAATCACAAATTGCTCAAGCTCGGCCTCTTGCATTGCATAACCTCCAGGCTGTGTTTTTGATCCCGCCGATATGCTGGTGATCCCCAGTGGAATGAGCTTATCCCTAAAGTGCGCCGATTCGCGGGTAGAAAGCGAGAGTTCCACTTCTGAATTGAGCAAGCGAAATGCACAGATGAGCTGAACCAGTTGCTTGTCAGACATGACCGATTTAGGTTGCAGGCCACCTTCACAAGGTCGCAAGCGAGGAAACGAAATCGAATAGCGCGTCTTCCAATATCTCTTTTCAAGATAATCCAGGTGAGCGGCCACGTAAAAACAATCGGCCCGCCAATCTTCCAAGCCAATCAAAGCGCCAAGACCAATCTTATCAATCCCCGCCCGGGCAAGTCGGTCCGGTGTTTCAAGGCGAAAGTTAAAATCCATTTTGTTGCCTCGCAGATGATGTAAAGCGTAAGTCGATGGATGATAAGTCTCTTGATATACCATTACCGCATCTAAACCTAAGCTCTTTAGCTCCGCATACTGCGCTTGCTGAAGCGGTTGAACCTCCATAGCAACATAGCTGACTTCACGCTTTATCAACGGCAGTATCTGCCGGAAATAGTTCATGCCTACTTTGGTTTCATGCTCACCGGTTACCAACAACACATTATCAAACTGCATCTGCTTGATAACTGCCAATTCACGTTCAACTTCATGCAAACTTAATGTACGCCGCTTGATGCGATTCTCCATCGAAAATCCACAATAAGTGCACGCATTGGCACACAAATTTGAAAGATAAAGCGGGATATAAAAAGAAAGAGTATTGCCAAAGCGTTGCCTCGTCAGTGAGTAAGAAAGTTGCGCTAACTGCTCGATATAAGGATCAGCAGCAGGAGAGATTAATGCCTTGAAATCTTCCAAATCGCGCTTCTCTTTATGCAATGCTCGCTCGACATCTGACGCTGTTTTGGAACGGATTGATAACGCAATATCGTCCCAATCGAGTTGTTTGAAACGTTCTAAAAAGCTCATCGCTATTGATCCAAAAATGCAGTTAGAGGGCTGGATGCGATAGCATGATGAACCTGAGTTGCAAGCCCAGCCTCATAAGCCATTCGACCCGACTCTACCGCCAACTTAAATGCCAACGCCATTTGTATCGGATCGCGCGCGGCCGCAATTGCGGTGTTAACTAAGACAGCATCCGCGCCCAATTCCATCGCAAAAGCCGCATGCGAAGGCGCGCCAATACCGGCATCAATAATCACGGGGACACGAGCTTGGCTGATGATGATTTCTAAAAAATCTCGTGAGACCAGCCCCTTATTCGATCCAATTGGCGCACCTAATGGCATTACGGCCGCGCACCCCACTTCCTCTAAACGCTTACACAACACGGGGTCAGCATGGCAATAAGGTAATACGATAAATCCATCTTTCACTAATTGTTCCGCTGCCTTTAACGTTTCGATAGGGTCAGGCATCAGATACTTAGGATCGGGATGAATTTCTAGCTTCAGCCAAGATGTCGATAACGCTTCACGCGCTAAATGGGCAGCAAAAATCGCATCATTCGCATTTTTCGCACCCGATGTATTGGGTAAGAGATTGACGCCTGACTCGATAAGTGGCGCTAAAATATCATCATTTAATTGGTTAAGATCGACTCGCTTTAATGCCATCGTCGCCATTTGTGAACCAGATATGGCAATAGCTTTTGTCATTAACTCTCGGTTGGCAAATTTCCCCGTACCAGTGAACAGGCGAGATTCAAACTGTTTATTCGCTATCGTTAACATTTAGCCTCCTGCAATGGCTTGAAACAGCGATATTTGATCGCCTTCACTTAATAGGGTCGTTGACCACGCACTACGTGGCACCACGCTCTGATTCAGGGCAAACACACAACCGGTAATAGCGATAGAAAGCAGTTTGGTGAGATCCGTAATACTGGTTCCCGCTGAAACTTGATGAAACTGCTGATTAATCTTGATCGTTATATCTGACATGTGGCTTCTCCCTTCATCTGATCAGTCTGTGGGTACCCACACACCTCGCACTGAGGATCTTTAACAACATTTAAGGTTTGGAATTGAAACAAATGAGCATCAAACAGTGTCAGTTGGTTAGCATTACGCATCGTCTGTCGAGTCAATATCATGATGGCTTGTAAAGCTTGCAGGGTTCCGATGATTCCGACGACAGGCCCCAGAATACCGAATTCATTACAACGCTGCGCGGCAGGCAGTTCGCTATCAGGCACTAAACAGTGATAACAAGGTGACAACGGCAGTTGATCAAAAGCAATGACTTGCCCCTTCCATCCAATAGCCGAACCTGAAATCAATGGCTTAATTAATTTACGGCACAACTGGTTAATTTGCTGACGACTGTGGATGTTATCCGTGCAGTCAAGAACGACATCAGCATTCAGCACTTCCAGTTCGAGCTGAGTACCAATAAGGCGTTTAGATATCGCTCTTACTCTGCAATCAGGGTTGATGGCTTTAATTTGCTCTGCCATCGCATCGACTTTGGTTTGACCAATTTGCCTCTCTCGGTAGATCACCTGCCGAGGTAAGTTGCTGCTTTCAACTCGGTCATCATCCACTATTACCAGTTGTCCAATACCAGCACTCGCCAAATACAAAACGGCCGCAGACCCTAAACCACCACAACCAATAACCAGCACTCGGCTATCAAGTAAAGATTGCTGTCCATTCTCACCTATTTCAGGGAGCGCAAGTTGCCTTTGATAACGGATAAATTGCGCATCAGAAAGCATAATCACATACCTCCTCAGCACTACTTGGTAATCGGTTTTGTATGATTCGATTGAAACTATCAATGACCAACTGAGGTGATTTTGCTTCTGTCACTGCACGTACAACGGCCAAACCTGATACATCGCACTGCCAAACTTGCAATGCGTTCTCTAGGTTAATTCCGCCAATTGCAACTGTGGGTATTTTTGCACTTACAACTTCATCTGAGTTGGCGGCACAACTTAAACTCTCAATTAGCTGCTGGTAAAGTTTCAACCTAACAAGCCCCTGTGGCTTAGAGGGCATAATTTTGGTGGTGGTTGGGAATATGTGACCCAAAGCGATATAGCTGGGATTTAGTGAAGCGATGTTCAGAATCTCATAATAGCCGTGAGTTGAAATACCTAAACAGATCCCAGCTTGAGCAATTTGTGCTAAATCTGCATTGGTGAGATCTTCTTGTCCAAGATGAATGCCAAAAGCACCATGCTTTATCGCAAGCTGCCAATGGTCATTAATAAAAACCTGTGCTTGATAGGCTTGTCCAAGCTCAATAGCGGCGATAATTTGTGATTCGAGATCCGAGCGTGTTGAATCTTTGATTCGCAGTTGGATTGTCTTTACACCAAACTTCAATAACCGATCAACCCACTCAACGCTATCCACAACAGGATAAAGGCCAATATTTTTGTCTATCTTTGGAAAATAGATGTGATTTTGTTTATCGTCAGCAAAGATGCCAGCTACTGAATGTTGTAGCTGAGGAAAATATCGGCTATCCGTTGGCCATGTTTCACGTGAAACACTCATTGCCGCGCGAGCAACCACTAAAGCATCCTCTAGTGGAAAGTCGAGACACAACAATGATAGAACCCAAGCAAAGTGCTCACTCTTTGCATCAGCAGCATGAGCATTCGTAGAGTATCTTATACTACGCAGCTCTTCTCCGTGATACCACTCATCAACATAGTCGTGTGAGTCAGCCGCTGTAAGCCCTATCTTGACCAAACAAGTTTCTCGTTTCTGGGAGTGCTCAAATGGCATTTGAGCGCAAAAATTGACTTGGTATTGCAAGAATAAATTGGGCTTATCAGTTAAAACACTTAGCGCATCTTCGCACGAGGCTAAGCAATCGCTGCCAATCAAAGATGAGTATGAAGGCGTTACTAACTGACAATATAAAGTTGGGCTGGCACCCAAAAAAATATCATCGATATCAAAACCATGATGCTTGGCCAATAGCAAAACCTGTTGTACTTGAGCAGTCAACGCAATGTCATCACGGGGGATAAGTAATTGAATCATCTAATTACTCCTCGCTAACGACTGACCGTTGAGTAACAGCAGGATGATAAAGCTCTGATCCTGAGGCTTTAAACTCTTGTGATTTCTGTCTCATGCCTTGTAACGGGTCATCTAGCAGCGTAACGGAAATGAGCGCATCAGCAGCAACTTGCTTGGTATCTAGCGCATACTCTCGAACCTCTTGAGAGATTTTCATCGAGCAGAATTTCGGCCCGCACATAGAGCAAAAATGCGCAACTTTACCAGACTCTTGCGGAAGAGTTTCATCGTGAAAAGCACGCGCCGTAACTGGGTCTAATGCAAGATTGAATTGGTCTTCCCAACGAAACTCAAAACGTGCTTTCGATAACGCATTATCGCGCACTTGTGCTCCCGGGTGCCCTTTCGCAAGGTCTGCAGCATGTGCTGCCAATTTATAAGTAATTAAACCCGTTTTAACATCTTCTTTGTTTGGTAAACCAAGGTGCTCTTTCGGTGTTACATAGCAAAGCATCGCGCAGCCATACCAGCCAATCATCGCAGCACCAATACCGGAAGTGATGTGATCATATCCCGGAGCAATATCGGTAGTTAATGGGCCCAAAGTATAGAATGGCGCTTCATGGCAATGCTTTAATTGTTCATCCATATTCTCTTTAATCAAATGCATGGGGATATGGCCAGGGCCTTCAATAATGACCTGTACATCATATTCCCACGCTATTTTGGTCAACTCACCTAAAGTGCGCAGCTCTGCAAATTGTGCTTCATCGTTAGCATCGGCAATGGATCCTGGCCGTAGTCCATCCCCTAAGGAAAGGGCGACGTCATACTTGGCGCAAATTTCACAAATTTCACGGAAATGAGTGTAAAGAAAACTCTCAGTATGATGGGCTAAACACCATTTAGCGATAATAGAGCCGCCACGCGAAACGATGCCCGTAACACGTTTCGTGGTCATTGGCACATAACGAAGCAATAAACCAGCATGAATTGTAAAGTAATCAACACCTTGTTCCGCTTGCTCGAGTAAGGTATCGCGCATTACTTCCCATGATAAATCCTCCGCAATACCATTTACTTTTTCCAATGCTTGATACATAGGCACAGTGCCAATCGGTACGGGACTATTACGCAAAATCCATTCTCGAGTTTCGTGAATATTGCGCCCAGTAGAGAGATCCATCACGGTATCCCCACCCCAGCGGGTTGCCCATACTAATTTTTCAACCTCTTCTTCAATTGATGAAGAGACGGATGAGTTACCGATATTCGCATTCACTTTGACGAGAAAATTACGGCCAATGATCATCGGCTCTGATTCAGGATGGTTAATATTCGACGGGATAATGGCTCGTCCTTCGGCAACTTCACTACGCACAAACTCAGGAGTTATTCGCTTTGGTAGATTAGCCCCCAAATGAATCCCTGCATGTTGCTGGCTCAGCTGTGCATCCATACACTCTCCCCGTCGCGTATTTTCGCGAATGGCAATGTATTCCATTTCGGGTGTGATAACACCTTGCCGCGCATAATGAAGTTGAGTAACGCACTTCCCTTTCTTTGCTCGGCGTATGGCTGGCAAGTTCCCATAACGTAGTTCGTCCAATGTATCATCAGATAAACGTTCTTTAGTGTAAGCAGAACTGACCTCATCAAGCCACTCGGTATCATCCCGCTCAGCGATCCATTTTTCCCTTAATTTAGGCAAACCTTGATATAAGTCGATAGTATGAGATGGGTCGGTATAGACACCTGAAGTGTCATAAACGCATATAGATTCATTCGGTTGATAAATCGGTGAGGACTTTGTGCCCCCGACCAAGCTGTCAGCTAGTTTAATCTCACGCATTGGCACGCGGATATCCGAACGTGAACCAGTAATATAGATTTTAGAGGAATTTGGGTAGGGTTCGACAGACAATGTGTCAATGAATTGTTTGGCTTTCAGTCTCGCTTGTTTGCGACTCGACATAGCATCTTCCTTTTTGTACTAGGGATAAATGCTTGACGGATTAATGCACAAGAGTTGATCAAAATAGAGTTTTGATCTTAAGGATATAACGCTAGATAGATCACTAGCAGGTTATATTCTCTTGTTCCCTTCGCAGGTATTAGCCTGATCAGGTTCAACGGATCCCGAAAATACGGTCTCAGCCTTATGGCACTCCGACAAGTTGAGTCACGATTATAGGGAAAGACTATCCATTAACCAAGATGAAATTGTAATTTCGTTAACTTCTCATCAACAACTGGAAACCTATCCAAGCCGCTGAGATACTTAGCACCACGTTTAATAAGACATTAACACCCATTTTCAGAAAGGCTCCTTGCTGCATCAGCAATACATTATCCATAGAAAATGTAGAAAATGTGGTTAATGCACCCAAGAAACCCAAACCAATAATCTGGCGCCATGGCTCAGTTGCAAGTAATTCACTCTCAAAAGCAGCGATCAATAATCCCATAATAAATGAACCGACAACGTTAACGGTGAGCGTTCCATAAGGAAACCCGCGTCCTAACAAGAACACACATAGCTCGGTAACTAGATAACGTGCACATGCGCCAAATGCGCCACCTAATGCAATAAAACCTAAAATAGACAGCTGTCCCATAGCGAATTCCTAAAAGTAACCGTCGTTATTTTAACCGCTAAGCATAATAAATCGAACCTAATTACTAAAATAATCAAGGAAAGTTATGCTGATAATCTAGTGCTTTTAAAAAGTTACATCCGTCACTTACTGAGTAAATGGATAAGCTAAACCGCTCTTAATGCCAATTGAAGTAACAATATGATCTAATTAAGGCTATTTCACGCTCGGGATCGCTTTCTTGGATACAGCTTGAGTACAGAGAGCTGGCCACAAAAATGTGCCGAAGGGATGAGGTAAACGGAATTAGTTAATTTTTCGGATTGCTATCATAGAGGAAGTGAACAGATAGCAAAAAGCCTCAGCATTTCTGCGGAGGCTTGATAGATGGCAGGGGTGGAGAGATTCGAACTCCCAACACGCGGATTTGGAATCCGCTGCTCTGCCAGTTGGAGCTACACCCCTAAAACTTTATCTTACTCATTGAAGAAAGCCTCAACGTGACTGCTGAGGCTCTTAATAAGTGGCGGAGCGGACGGGACTCGAACCCGCGACCCCCGGCGTGACAGGCCGGTATTCTAACCAACTGAACTACCGCTCCGCAGCGTGTCTGGTTAGACAATATTCAAAGCCTGGCGATGTCCTACTCTCACATGGGGAGACCCCACACTACCATCGGCGCTGTTGTGTTTCACTTCTGAGTTCGGCATGGA
>NZ_NDIM01000174.1:0-14283 GCF_002241375.1 Vibrio sp. V19_P1S1T109
GTCTCAATATATGCTTCATTGCGAATAAATATATCAAAGCTATTACTTAAGAGTTCATCTGACTGGAATGTAAACTGACTGACATAATCTTCGTTAAAACACATTACCGTGTTCAACTCTTCTGTAACTGTCACCTGTGGCTTTAGCTTATCTGGATTTTCAGTTCTTAGTTTAAAGGGCATCAGCTCAGAGAGCTTTTCTGCATCACTATTAGAGATTAAGGCTTTGGCTATAGTACTCTTGCCTGTGCCGTTTGGGGCAAATTTTATATTCAGTTTACCTTTTTTAATTTCTAAGCTGGCACTGTCAATGTTATTACAGTTACTTATGTCTATTAGCATATTAAATTCCATACAAAGATCAGTCTCTAAGCTCACCACAAAAGCAGTAAGTTGCATAAAGTGCAATTCTAGGGATGATATTCTGATAAAACTGTGCTTTCCCTTCCGTATCCCAACATTGCATTCAAATCAGCCGCTTGCTGCATTACCTACTATTAGGAAAATTAGGGCTATTTATTACTAAGGTAGTTCGCAAGATTTTTGTGGAAACTCAGAATGGGACAAAAACATTCCAACAACCTATATCGCTCATCATAAATAGCATACTCAATACTCACGAAATTAATTTCCTCCCCCTAAAAGGGGGAGGAACAGCGCCGTCATAAGCTTCTACTCGAAAGCATAATGAGCGTGTTTGAGTTGTTTATATAACTTCTGCCAAGTGTTTTGATAGAGGGAAAACTGACAAATTTTGTTGTAAATGATCAGGTTTGATTGGAAGTGATCATACTATATAAATTATCTTCCGATGCCTGTCGTCTCCTAGTATTCACGATAAGGTGTTTATTTCTCTCTGATACTCCTCTTTATGGCTACCTCTTTAGGGTAGTTTGAGTTTGTAATTGATTTACATCAGTAATTCATTTTCTTTCATAATTAAAAATCTCGCTCAATGAAACGTTACCATAATTAGGAACCCATATGAGCAGGATGAAGCTGGTTGTCATCGGTAATGGCATGGTTGGCCATCGCTATATCGAAGATTTGGTCGAAAAAATGGAGGCATCAGCTGTTGATGTCACGGTTTTTTGTGAGGAACCGCGTGTTGCCTACGATCGCGTCCATCTTTCTTCCTACTTTTCGCACCATACCGCTGAAGAGCTTTCGCTTGTTAAGCCGGGTTTCTATCAAAAGCATGCGATTAATGTCTTGATGGGCGAGCGGGCGGTTAACATTAACCGCGAAAAGCGCGTGGTCTATTCAAATACTGGCCGTGAAGTGAGCTATGACAAATTAGTCTTGGCCACGGGCTCTTATCCTTTTGTACCGCCGATCAAAGGCAATGAAAGTAAAGACTGCTTTGTCTATCGCACCATTGAAGATCTAAAGGCCATCGAAACGTGCGCGAAAAAGAGCAAAAGTGGTGTAGTGATAGGCGGTGGTTTACTTGGCCTTGAAGCGGCTGGCGCGCTGAAAGCGTTGGGCGTACAAACCCATGTGATTGAGTTTGCTCCGGTATTAATGGCTGAGCAACTTGACTTGCAAGGCGGTTTACAACTGCGTAATAAAATTGAGCGGATGGGGGTGCAAGTTCACACTAGCAAAAATACGCTAGAGATCGTTGCTCAAGGCGAGACCGCTCGTAATACCATGAAGTTTGCCGACGGTTCGGATTTGGAAGTTGACTTCATCGTATTTTCCGCAGGGATACGTCCTCAGGACAAATTAGCTCGTGATATGGGTCTAGACATCGCGCCGCGTGGTGGCGTTGCCATTAACGATCACTGCCAAACATCCGATCCTGATATTTACGCGATTGGCGAATGTGCTTCTTGGAATCAAACTTTCTTCGGTCTGGTCGCTCCTGGTTACAAAATGGCAATGGTTGCGGTTGATCATCTTGTGGGCAATGAGAGCCAATTTAGTGGTGCAGACATGAGCGCCAAGCTCAAACTGCTGGGTGTGAAGGTGGGATCGATTGGTGATGCCAATGGACGAACTCCGGGTTGTAAAAGCTACGTCTATCAAAATGAAGAAGATGAAGTTTATAAGCGCATTATCGTTTCTGAAGATGGTAAAAAACTGCTTGGTGCAGTTTTAGTCGGCGACACGTCAGATTACGGCGATTTACTGCAACTCAAACTCAATGATATTGAGCTGCCCAAACACCCAGACACCTTGATTCTACCCGCACATGCTGGCGCTGAAAAACCGGCATTAGGCGCGGATGCACTACCTGATACTGCGGTGATCTGCTCTTGTTTTGATGTGACTAAAGCGAAAATTGCCCAAGCCGTGGCCGATGGTCATCATACGCTCGGCGCGATTAAAGCGGTGACAGGGGCAGGAACCGGTTGTGGTGGTTGCGTGCCTTTAGTGACGTCGGTTCTGAATGCTGAACTGGCTAAATCGGGTGTGGAAGTCAAAAACGACATTTGTGAGCACTTTGCATATTCACGCCAAGAGCTGTTCCATTTGATCCGGATTAACGGTATCAAACGTTTTGATGAGATGTTGGCAAAACATGGACGCGGTTATGGGTGCGAAGTCTGTAAGCCAACAATTGGTTCTATTCTGGCCTCGTGTTGGGGGGATCATGTGCTCTCGCCATCGTTGGTCAGTTTGCAAGACACCAATGATAACTTCTTGGGCAACATGCAAAAAGACGGTACTTATTCGGTGATCCCACGCATGGCGGGTGGCGAAGTCACACCACAAGCGCTTGCGGTGCTAGCGAATGTCGCTCAAGAATACAAACTTTACACCAAAGTGACGGGCGCGCAGCGCATTGGTCTGTTTGGTGCTCAAAAAGACGATTTACCTGAGATTTGGCGCAAACTGATTGATGCTGGATACGAGACAGGCCAAGCCTATGCCAAAGCTCTGCGCATGGCAAAAACGTGTGTCGGTAGTACGTGGTGTCGTTTTGGTGTGCAAGACAGCGTCGGTTTGGGTGTGCTGATTGAAAACCGCTACAAAGGTATCCGTACACCACACAAGATGAAGTTTGGTGTCTCAGGTTGCACCCGCGAATGTGCCGAAGCGCAAGGGAAAGATTTAGGCCTGATCGCGACCGATGCGGGTTGGAATATGTATGTCTGCGGTAATGGTGGTATGAAGCCTCGACATGCCGATCTGCTGGCCTCTGATTTAGATGAAGCAACACTACTGAAATACATCGACCGTTTCATGATGTTCTACATTCGCACAGCCGATAAATTACAACGCACCTCAGTTTGGCTAGACAACCTAGAAGGTGGTGTTGATTACCTGCGCGAAGTGATTGTGGACGATAAGTTGGGCATTAACGATCAACTCGAAGCGGATGTGGCGAAGCTTATTGCTGATTATCGCTGTGAATGGACAGAAACGCTTAATCATCCTGAGCAATTAACTCGTTTTACTCACTTCATTAATTCTGATTTACGCGATGAGAACGTCGTGTTCGTCAGCGCTCGTGAGCAGCACCGTCCTGCGACTTATAGCGAAAAACACCCAGAAGCGAAAGGCGATATATTCCACATTGCGCTTGCTGATTCAGCAATCTCTACCCCTGTTTTGGAGAAATAACTATGGCCAATAACACAGTATTTCAAGCCATCTGTGACATTAATGACATTGTTCCCGGAACGGGTGTGTGTGCACTGGTGAATGGTGAGCAAGTGGCTCTCTTCCGTCCGACTGAGGCGCAAGAAGTGATGGCGATAAGCAATATGGATCCCTTTGCTCGAGCTAATGTGTTGTCACGCGGTTTTATTTGCCAACATCAAGAGCAGTTCTGGGTAGCAAGCCCGCTTAAAAAGCAGCGTTTCAATCTCATAACAGGCCAATGTATGGAAGATGAACGCTTTAGCGTGAAAGCTTATGTCGTGCGAGTCACTGACGGTGTGGTCGAAGTCGCGGCTTAACAGCCGCTTTTGAGACAATGAGATTCAATAGCAAAAAGGTTCCTTGTTCATCGAGTTCTCTTGGTGATGCATTGATGGTTGGGAGCCTTTATCTATTCAATTTCCCTTTTTAATTTTAACTTTGGTGACAATAAGGACCATTATGTCTTATGTAAAACCTGCCGATTTTGTGCAAACAATGATTGACGCTGGCGAAAGCAAAATCTTCATGTCAACGCGAGATACCCTGATTCGCGGCATTATGGCGGGGGCGATTCTTGCTATCGCTGTCGCTGTGGCCATTACTGCGGCTGTGCAAACCGGAGTGCCTATTATTGGCGCTCTGGTCTTCCCTGTGGGATTTTGTATTTTGAACCTAATGGGCTTTGATTTATTAACGGGTGTTTTTGCTTTAGCACCTTTAGCTTTGTTTGAAAAACGCACCGGAGTAACCAAAGCGGGCGTTCTACGGAATTGGGGCTTGGTTGGGCTAGGTAACTTAATCGGTGCCGTTGCCGTCGCCTTTTTAGTGGCGCTAACCTTCACCATGAATTTCAGTATCGAGCCGAGCGCGGTTGGACAAGCGTTTATTAAAGCGTCTACTGCTCGCACTCTTGGCTTTGCCGAACACGGTGTCAATGGCTGGATCACCGTGTTTGTGAAAGGCATCTTATGTAACTGGATGGTGTGTTTAGGTGTGGTGGGCGCAATGACCTCAACTTCGGTCAGCGGCAAAGTGGTCGCGATGTGGCTACCTATTTTTATTTTCTTCGGTTTGGTTTTTGAACACGCCGTAGTGAATATGTACCTGTTCCCACTTGGCATGATGTTGGGCGCTAAATTCACCATCGTCGATTGGTTAGTATGGAACCAAATTCCGGCCACATTGGGTAACTTAGTGGGCGGCTTGTTATTTACCGGGTTAAGCCTTTACATGACTCACGGTAAAACCTTGCCACAACGCAACCTTGGCTAACCATTGTTAAGTGAGGTTTAACCTCGCTTAATGACGATATCCTTTTGTCGATAAGGTAGAGAGTAATCATGGTAAGCAGTGTAACGAGTCGCGGTTTTGTCTCTTTAGTCGGCGCAGGGCCAGGCGATCCCGATCTACTGACAGTTAAGGGGCTACGCGTGATCAGTCAAGCGCAAGTGGTGGTGTATGATCGTTTAGTTTCGCAAGCGATTTTAGATCTGGCGCCAAGCAGCGCGGAGATGATCTACGTTGGCAAACAGTTGGATTTTCATTGTGTGCCGCAAGATCAGATCAACCAAATTCTGGTCGATAAAGCCAAAGAAGGTAAAAAAGTTGTCCGTTTGAAAGGCGGCGATTCCTTTATTTTTGGCCGAGGTGGTGAAGAGCTCGAAACGCTGGCTGAACATCATATCGCTTATGAAGTGGTTCCGGGGATCACGGCAGCAGCAGGCTGCACGGCTTACGCGGGGATTCCGCTGACGCACCGTGATCACGCGCAAAGTGTGCAGTTCATTACGGGTCACTTACAAAAAGAAGGTAAAGCGATCAATTGGCGATGTTTAGCGCAAGATAATCAAACCTTGGTTTTTTATATGGGGTTAAAGCAGTGCCCGAACATCACACGAAACTTGTTGGATGCTGGCCTGAGCGCAGAAACGCCTTGCGCGATTATCGAACGCGGCACTACAGATAAACAGAGAGTATTGACGGGCTCGCTTGACGATTTACCCCTTTTAGCGCAACAAGCACAAAGCCCAGCCTTGATTGTGGTCGGCAGTGTGACTCGCTTGCACGACAAATTGAAGTGGTTTGGCGTATACTAAGCGCAATTTGCAAAGCAGCGGCGAACAGGCCGCTGTTTTTGTTTCTATTTGAGAAGAGAGCTCATGGAAAAAGTTGCCATTCTTGTCGACGTTCAAAACGTCTATTACACCTGTAAAGAGAAGTACCGCCAGCATTTTGATTACAACCAATTTTGGTATGTAGCCACTCAAGGGCGAGAGGTGATCAAAGCCAATGCTTATGCGATTGCTAGCCAAGATCCTAAGCAGCGCCAGTTCCACCATATTTTGCGCGGTATTGGTTTTGAGGTTCAGCTTAAGCCCTTCATTCAGCGTCGTGATGGCAGTGCAAAAGGGGATTGGGATGTCGGTATTACTCTCGATGCGATTGAGCTGGCAGAGCAAGCTGATGTGATTGTTCTGGTATCAGGAGATGGTGATTTCGAGCTATTGGTCGAACGGATTAAACAGCGTTTTAACAAAAAAGTAGAAGTGTACGGAGTACCAAGGCTGACGGCTCAAAGCCTTATTGATGTCGCCAGCCAGTTTGTTCCAATCGAGCAAGACTTACTGTTGTAGCTCACCTTCAGCAGGCACAATCTCACTATGTTGAGTATCTACCGTGCTGGTTGAAGCGGCTTGCTCAGCGTCTAATTTTTCACGTTCAGCTTTGGAAATATAACGAGGTTTATTGCTGCCGTGCAGCTTGGCATGCTTCTTTTTAAGATGCTTTTGCAGTGTTTGGTTAATTTTCTTTTTGCGGTTCATCGTCGTCTGCTCTTTGACACAAAGTCTTGGGTACATGAGGAACAAGGTGGCGCAGGATACTTGTTTTTATCTGCGATCTCAATGGGAGTTATTGGCAATGGAAAAAATGAATAGCGATCTTTTAACGGGAGAGCTGCTCAGTGAGTTTCGCACCGTAGAGGCGATGGTGAACATTTATTGTCAGCGCCATCATCGCTGTCAATCTGGACTCTGTACGTGTTGCAAAACCTTGTTGGAATATGCGCAAGTACGCTTAGATCGCTGTCCTTATGGTCAACATAAACCCACCTGTAACCGTTGCCCAATTCATTGCTATAAGCCTGAGCCGAAAGAACAAATGAGATTGGTGATGCGTTACGCAGGGCCAAGAATGTTGCTCTCTCACCCTATATTGGCGATCCGCCATCTACGGCATGAAAAACGTGCACTACCAGAAAAACCAAAGGCGCATGCATCAAATCGCCATCAACGATTGAACCGTGCGCCTTGCGATAAAATATGATCCGCTTTGCTGCGACTTATTTCCCCGCCACCCATTGGCGTTTGGTTTTGAGGCTTGAAGCCAACATATAAATACAAGTCGCCAGTAAAGCAATAAAGAGATAACCCATTAAGCCTTGCGATCTTTGCATAAACCAATCAGCGATCACGGGGCCAACCACAGAGCCGATACTGTAGCTAAACAGCATAACTTGTGTCGCTGAGACAATGTAATTGGCATCGAGCTTATCACAACCTAAGTTGATGGCGATTGGGTAAAGGGCAAACGTCGCCATACCTAAGAAAAACAAGCTGGCAGCTAATATCATCATCGTTGAATCGAACAAGGTCATGGTAATCGCCGCAGAGCCAATCAAGCAAAATAGTGCCATTAATAGTGTTCGGCCCAAAAACTTTGATAGCCAAGGCACCATAGGTTGCACCGCCATGCCACCCAAAACTACAAGCGCCATTAAGCTGCCAATATCGGTATGGCTGATACCGCGTTGTTCCAATTCAACAGGCATTAGACCGTAGATAGCCCCCAAAGTGAGCCCTGAAACTCCGCAACCGAGCAAGGCGGCATGGTTTAGTTTGAGTACCTGTTTCAGCGATAGGCTGACGGCATGCTGAGTTGACGGTTGGTCAGATTCGCCATAAATCAGCACCACACTGGCGATTAATAGCAAGGTAATGATGGCAATGAAAGGCACGCCGCCTGATACGCCTAAATAACCAATCCCTAATTGGCCCAATGCCGTACCGCCGTAAAGCGCCGCCATATAAATCCCAAGGCGTTTTGCTCGGCCTTTTTCATCACCGTGTAATAGCCAAGACTCGACGACTACAAAGACACCAGCCACCGCAATACCAGCAACAAAACGTGCCACTAACCAAGCACTGGCATAGTGCAGAGCAGGTAAGGCAAAAATGGTTAACATGAGTAGCGCTAAGCACCATACAAAAGCGTTTCGGTGGCCAACGCGGTTGACAACAGGTTCAACGACTAATGCGCCGATCAATAAGCCAGCGTAAAAGGCACTGGCAAGCCAGCTTGCCAATGAACTCTCAAGCCCGTAGTGCGGCAACATCAATGGGATCAGGCTCATTAAATAGCCTGAGGCAATCGCATAAAGCGATAGCGCAATGACCGGAACGGAAATGCGAGGTGAAGACGCGTTCACAGTAATGTTGTCCATTGACTTTGCCTCAAAACCAGAATTGATGGGATATTTTGCGGCGAATATGGAGCTGATATTGAGAAAGGTAAAACGAAAAATTATGTTCTTAACGATTAATTTTATTAATCGAAAATAAAGCAAGAGAAATGAGCAGTAAAGTTGGCATAAATCGATAAAAAATGCCAACTTTATTATTGGTTATAATGATGGATTATTTCAATATGGCTTGGTTTAACCATTGATTAAATTGACTTTTTGGTAAAGCGCCATTGATCATATCGACTCGTTGACCATTTTTAAACACCATAATGGTTGGAATGCTGCGAATTTGAAATTTTGTGGCGAGGCTTTGTTCACTTTCAGTATCAATTTTTATAAAGCGAATGTTTCCTTTTCGTTCCGTCGCAGCATCACTGAATACCGGAGCAAAACCCACACACGGATTACACCAAGGTGCCCAGAAATCGACGACAACGGGTTGGCGACTATTAAGTAGTGCTTCGAAATTGGCTTCCGTTCCTTCAATGGGCGCTCCATCAAATAGGGGAGCTTGGCATTTACCGCAATTTGGGCTTTCTGTCACTCGTTCTATCGGAACTCGGTTCATTGCGTGACACGAAGGGCAACGAGTATTGAATGTTGACATGGTTTCCTCTCTTTATTTTTGTGTTTTGCTCCAGTCGCATTTAACGCACTAGACTTAACGTCGGAGCAAAAGCGCGTATACTGACTGACATCAAAAGGACCTTTTGAGTCTCATTTCTCTTTCATACGATGAGTTTTTAATTTTAGGTCTTTGGATTGCATTAGAAAATACAACAAAAACAGGTTAACAATGACAAAATTCTATGCCGAAATTACAGGTTGGGGTAAATGCCTACCACCTGCAACGCTCTCAAACCATGATCTTAGCACCTTTATTGAAACTTCCGATGAGTGGATTAAAACTCGCACCGGGATTGAACAGCGCCGCATTAGCCATGTGAATACCTCGGATTTAGCTACGGTGGCTGCCCAACACGCCATCGCTTGTGCTGGGATTGATGCAACTGAGATTGATCTCATCATCATCGCAACCTGTTCGCCAGATTCTCTTATCCCAAATATTGCCTCGAAAGTGCAGCAGAATCTTGGGATTAAAAATGCAGCCGCTTTTGACTTAAATGCAGCCTGTACCGGTTTTGTTTATGGATTAGAAACTGCGACGCGTTTAATGCAAGCAAGTCATTACCGCCATGCGTTAGTGGTGGGTGCTGAGCGTCTCTCTTTTTACATTGATTGGACCAAACGTGATACTGCCGTGTTGTTTGGTGACGGTGCTGGCGCTGTTGTTTTGAGTAAAACCGATAAAGTAGTGGGTTTGCAAGATGCACAAATCGGTTGTGATGCAGAAGGGCGTGATATTTTGGCGGTGCCTAAATTTGGCTCATCGATGGATCGTTTTGCCGCTGACAATGGGTATTGGGATTTTGATTTTGTTGGGAAAGAGATTTTTAAACGTGCGGTTCGAGGCATGGGCGCAGCGGCGCAAACTGTGCTGGCGCGTTCCGGTCTTTCAACCGAACAAGTCGATGTGGTGATCCCGCATCAAGCGAATATTCGCATCATTCAAACCTTGTGTGACTTATCAGGTATTAGCCAAGATAAAGCATTTGTTAACATTCAACACTATGGTAATACGTCTGCCGCGACCGTACCTATTGCATTGTGTGAAGCGGTAGAACAAGGGAAAATCAAACCGAATGATAACCTGCTGGTGGCCGCTTTCGGGGCGGGCTTAACTTGGGGGGCTGGGCACATCAAATGGGGCGAGCGTGTTACCGCGATTAGCCGTAGCCAAGCGCAGTTACCAGAGTGTCAGTCCAGTGCGTTAGAATTATTGGCCAATGCAATTGAGCACTGCCAGCAGCGCCCGCTATCTAAATAACGTTTAGAAAACGAATGTTCACACAGTACAAGCAGTATGAGAACAGGCCACAATGTGGCCTGTTTTACTCTCAATGCTAGGTGTGTAAACTAGGCAATCGCCATGGCGAGCAGGCTAATTGGATGAATGGTTTCTAACGCGGTATTTTCTTCAATTTGCCATTTACAGGTTTCACAATCGGTAATCGCATAGTCAGCTTGCGATGTTTTGATTGCATCAAACAGGTGCGCGCCAATTTTCATTGAAACGTCATAGTTCTCTTCTTTAAAACCGTAGGTTCCCGCTAAGCCGCAGCATTCGCTGTCTAAGACCACTAACTCCAATCCTGGGATCATTTTTAATAATTCAATGGTAAAAATGACATTACCGCTGCGTTCAAGGTGGCAAGGGGTGTGGTAAACCACTTTCAAGTTAACGGGTTTCATTTTAGGCGCATTACCGCTCATGAACTCTTTGAGTAGAAAGCGCGTGACGTACTCGATTTGTTTGACCACCTTACTATTATCAACCCCTAAAACATGAGGATATTCTTGTTGCAAGGTAAACGAACACGTTGATGAGGTGGAGAGGAGCGTCGTTTGACGATCAACTACCGCGGCTTCGATATTTTTCACATTCAATAGCGCATTTTTACGTGCTTTATCGTGAAAACCATTGGCAATCAGCGGTACACCACAGCATTTCTCGTTATCCAGTAACCGTACGCCGATATTCATCGCATTCATCACAGAGACAAAATCTTTACCTAACTGCGGGTGGTTATAGTTAACGTAGCAGCCGTGGAAATAGGTCACTTGCCGGTTATACAGGGGTTGGCGTGTGCAGTTCTGCTTAAACCAACGACGAAACGTGCCGTGTGAGTATTTGGGAAGTGATTTATGAGCGTGCACACCAATGGTCTTGTGCATCAGTTTTTTTACCATCGGCATAGCCGTAGCAGCGTTCACGATCGGTGCAAATGGTGTGGCGATCGTGCCAAAAAGATCGGTATGGCTCAGCACGTAATCACGCACCAGCTTTGGACTCAGCGTTTTTTTACCATGTTTGCCACGTGCCACAGCAATGATATCGCCAATTTTCACTCCGGAAGGACAGGCGGTTTCACACCGTTTGCAGTTGGTGCAGAGCTTGAGTAGGTCGTCATAATACTCTGCGCTTTTAATCCTCAAGCGTTCGCCATCCGGTCCGCACTGTTTTGGCCCCGGATAGAGTGGGTTTGCTTTAGCAACCGGGCAATAAACGGTACAAACAGTGCATTTGATGCATTGATCAAAAGAGGTATTTTTGGGTGCGGCTTCAACAAAAGAGGTGCTCATGCTAATACCTCCTGAATGGCTGGTCGAGATTGAGTTTGAGCCATAATTTGAGAGGTAGCGTGGTAAGCGCTGGCAATAGCAACGCCTCCACCGCTGCCTTCAAAGACAGGATCATAACCCGCGAGCATCGAACCACAGCAGTATAAATTGGTAATGATATTACCTTGATGAGTTGGGTTCAGTGACGTGTTGGTCAGCACACCAAAGGTCATGAAAGGGTGAGAGTTTGCCGAGAAAAAGGCATGGTTTCGCCATAGAGCGCGATCATGACAGCTCTCCGTCTCTAATTGGAACACGGGTTCGCTAATACCGTGATGAGAAGCCTGTAAACCTTGGCTGAAATAACTCCCTGTAGCCATCACGAAATGGTCAGCTTGAATCGGCATATCATTGAGATTTTGAGTATGAATGGCGGTTAAACGGTTGCCATCAAATTCACCACTGATGACTTTATCGCCTTTTAAATGGGTACCACCCATGGTTAAAAAAGCTCGGCTGAGTGTCTCTTCAATGCGGATGCCCATTAATGATGGCGGCATGGTCGGGACTTCATGCAACTGCAAGTTGGTTTCCAATTTGAGTTTGTTCAGTAAGGTTAACCCATCACCATTGCCCATGATGGCAGGTAGGATCACTAGATCTTGCACAGTGGCATGACGGATCAGTTGATCACAAAAACTGCGCCATGCATGTGGTTGTTTGAGCAAACGAGCAATATCGATGGATCGCAGTTCGTTGGGATTATGGCGAAGTGCTTCGAAACCCGGAATCGTGATATTGATGATCTCACTTGGGATAGCCGAAAATGCAGGTAGAGCGCGTAAGTTATCTTGCAGCATGTGTGGTTGAAAATCTCGGTAACCATCGATGGCGAGCAGCACAATACGCTTGAAATCAGCATTTGCTTTATGTTGATAAACATAAGGTTGTGATAACCAAGTGGCTTTCAATGTCCCCATCGGAGTAATGCGATAGTGGTTACTGTTGTCCGCTTGGTGTGTCAGCGGCATGCCGCGCTGCTGCAGCGTTTTTTGAAACCACATTAACCCTTGCGAAATAGTGTCAGCGCCAATTTTACTGTAAGGGTGATTCGGGGCTTGTTGACGTAATGCTTCAATGGCGAGCAAAGGGGATTCAACCGCTTCGCCGCTAGGCAGTTTACCCAGAACATCGATGGAACCGGATGAAAAATGCAGAGCACTTTGGCCTTGACTGATCAGTGCAGTTTTTAGACCCGCTTGTAAGCAGCGAAGACCAGCACTGTAACCTGCAATTCCACCACCGATAATTGTGACGTCGTATTTCATCATAACGTCTCCTCACTTTCATTTTGCTTGTGTTGCGTTGGAATGTCATTGGCTCCGAACAAGCCTTCATAAATCCAGTAACTGAATTCAGCTTCGCGCAGTGCATCTCCCCAGAAAATCGGTTTAATGCCTTTCCAGCGCTCTTCTAAAAACTCAACCAACAGTTGGCTCGATTGGTTTCCCGAAACGTGACCATATTCTTGAAATAAGCTGGCGGCGCGATAGCTGCAAAGCTCTCCTTGGCATGGCCCCATACCTAAACGAGTGCGGCGACGTAAATCGACCAAGTTATTTACATCGAGTTGTTTAATTGCGTATTCAATTTCGCCCGCGGTCACCATTTCACATTCACAAATAACCGCTTGGCTCTTTGCATCATCAGATAAGAAATTTTGTGCGCGCTCACCATGGCGATAAAGAGCCGATTCATAGACGGGTTTGGCAATGCTGGCGGTTTTTTTGACCTGTTTTGGGGTTTCGTTGGAGCCGGGTAGGGCGCGAGTATGAGTTTCGCAAGGAGTATTGTTGCCCAGTTTTTTAGCGACTAAATCGGTCGCCCATTCTGCCATTAGGCGGTAAGTCATTAATTTACCGCCTGTAATCGTGGTGAGGCCTTTCAATCCATCGCGTTGTTCGTGGTCAAGTAATACGATGCCGCGACTGATGTTTCGGCCGCTGCCATCATCATTAATAGAGACCAATGGACGCACACCCGCATAAGCGCGTAATACACGAGTATTCGCCATGATGGGGGCCAGTTTCGCGCCTTCGGCCAGGAGTATATCAACCTCTTTTTCAGTCACGTGCAGGTTGTCAATTTGGTCGTAGTCAATGTGTTCAGAGGTAGTACCGATCAGTGAAATGGTATCACCAGGGACAAGAATATCGGCATCAGAAGGCTTGCGACAGCGGTTGATCACAAGGTTGTTGATACGATAATCAAGGATCAACAATGAGCCTTTCGCGGGGAACATTTTGATGTTGAGATCGGCGTATTCACAGATGTTTTGTCCCCATATTCCAGCTGCGTTAATCACTTCTTTGGCGAAAATCTCATATTGTTGATGAGTGTTGAGCTGTAAACAGCGCACGCCTAATACTGTGTCACCTTGGCGGATCAGCGACGTCACAATGGTTTTGTTCATGATCCGCGCACCATGCTCTTTGGCGTCTAGCACATTGGAAGCGCATAAACGAAAAGGATCGAGTGTGCCATCGGGTACTTTGATCGCGCCAACAAGGTTTGGATTAACGTGAGGTTCTAAACGCAGTGCTTCTTTGGCAGAAAGCGGCTCGGTTGTAATCCCAGCTTGAGCGCACGCGTCGATAAACGTGCTCTGAAAAGCAAGATCGTCTTCAGGCAGAGTAATGAACAGGCCGTCGGTTTTCTCTACACAATGTCTGGCGATATTTTTTAAAATTTGATTCTCTTGGATGCACTCTTTGGCCGATTCAGGATCGGTAACTGCGTAACGTGCCCCTGAGTGTAATAAACCGTGATTTCGCCCGGTGGTACCAGAAGCAATATCATCCTTTTCTAGCAAAATACACGCAATGCCGCGCAGTGCGCAGTCGCGCATGATCCCAGTACCGGTTGCTCCGCCACCAATTATAACAACATCGGTTTCAAATCGTGTGGTTGTGGTCATGGTGAAAC
>NZ_NDIM01000272.1:0-14056 GCF_002241375.1 Vibrio sp. V19_P1S1T109
CCAAACGATCTAACTTACAAATAAGCTCTTGATTTTCTTTATCATAAGTCAACTTACTTTTACATACAGGGCAAGCTACAATTTCAAGCAGACGGTGATCCATATGACTCCATTACCTCTTTTATTTTGTCCAAAATACGCCTTTCATCTGGCGAACTAAATTGCGCAGAAACGGGAAGATACCACCAGTTTTTTTGTGCAAAGGCCGCACATTTCACTGCGTCTTTTTCTGTCATGATGACGTTTGCTCCATGTTGCGCAAGCGCCTCTAATTCTGAATATTGATACTCTCGGTGATCCGCAAAACCTTGGGTCAATACCGTCTTTGCACCTAAAGCTTCTAATGTATTGAAAAAGCGCGTGGGATAACCAATGCCAGCAAAAGCCACTAATGCAGCTAACTGGCTCACTGGCGCTTGCTGACCTGTCACTAAGTTAACGGCTAAGCTAGGTGAAAGGTGCATAGCCAATTCGCCATATTGAGCTTGACCGCCATTAGTCACAATAAAATCAACTTCCGCTAACCGAGAGAGTGGCTCTCTTAACGGACCTAAAGGCATGAACTGCTCATTACCGAAGCGACGAACGCCGTCCACGACTGCAAATTCGAGATCACGCTCCAATGCATAGTGCTGAAGGCCATCGTCAGTGATGATCACATCAACACCCAACGGAAGCAGGGCTTGCACTGCTTGTGAGCGCTTTGGTGCAACAGCAACCGGAGCCCCCGTGCGCTGGTGAATCAATTTAGGTTCGTCACCGCAGTGAGCGGTTGGCGTGTCACTTTGCAGCACTAATGGATAAACCGGAGCCTTACCACCATACCCACGCGAAACAACTCCTGGTTTGAAGCCTTGTTCTTGTAAAGCTTCCACTAACCATACAACCAACGGTGTTTTACCATTACCACCCGCGGTAATATTACCCACCACCACCACAGGAACGGGAGCCTTATAGCGCTCTTTTTTGTTTGCTTGAAATGCTCGCTTACGTGCTTGACTGACCAACCGAAACAAGACACTCAGGGGCCACAACAGTGGCCACAACAAAAAACACGCTGGGTGATGTCCGAACCAGATTTTTTCAATCACTGATTAGTCACCAAATTGAATTCGATGTAGTTGGGCATACGCCCCATCCTGTGCAATTAGCTGAGCATGATGACCACGTTCGATAATTTCACCCTCATCGACCACTAGAATTTCATCGGCTTCTTCAATCGTCGACAAGCGGTGCGCAATGACCAATACCGTTTTATTCTTTTGTAGCTCTTCAAGTGCTGATTGAATCGCTCTCTCAGATTCTGTATCCAACGCAGAAGTCGCCTCATCTAGGATAAGTACGGGTGCATCACGTAATAACGCTCGTGCAATCGCTACTCGTTGACGTTGACCACCCGATAAACTGGCTCCATTCTCACCAATCATGGTATCCAAGCCATCAGGCATGTTATTGATAAACTCCATGGCATGAGCAAGCCTAGCCGCGTGCTCAATTTGCTCACGCGTATACTCATTTTCTGCCGCGTAAGCAATATTATTGGCAATGGTATCGTTGAAGAGGTGAACATTTTGCGAAACTAGCGCAAAGTGGGTGCGCAAGTTCTTCAGTTTATAATCGCGAATATCATGCTCATCTAGATAGATAGCACCTGAATCGACATCATAAAAACGAGTCAAGAGGCTCGCGATAGTACTTTTCCCTGAGCCGGAACGCCCAACAAGCGCGACCGTTTTACCTTGAGGAATCTCAAAGCTCACATGAGACAGCGCTGGTTTTTCTTTACCTTGATAAGTAAAGGTCACATCCTGAACTCTAACGTCACCACGTACTTTTTCGGCTTCAAACTGGCCAGTGTCGCGCTCGGTTTCTAAATCAATCAGCTCAAATAATGTTTGGCTGGCCGCCATACCACGTTGGAAATCGGAGGTAACACTCGTTAACGCTTTCAGTGGTCGCATCAAGCCAAACATTGCCGAGAACACCACCGTAAAAGTACCTGGTGTTAATTCGGCACGAATAGAATCAACGCTGGCTAAAAACAGCACAGTGACAAGTGCTAAAGAAGCAATCATTTGAATAATAGGGTCAGCAGTGGACTGCGCCGCAACCAGCTTCATTGTTTGTTGACGCATTTGATTGCTGACATGGTCAAAACGTTTACGCTCTACGTCTTGTCCACCATAGCTCAGTACGACTTTGTGCCCCTTTAGCATCTGCTCTGCTGAAGAAGTCACATCACCCATGGTGGTCTGCATCCCTTTTGAGATCTTACGAAAACGTTTAGAGACAATGCCAATCCCCATCGCAACCACTGGCGCAACCACGATTAATACCAAAGATAACTGCCAGCTATTCCAAAACATCAAGGTCAATAGGCCGATAATACTCGCACCTTCGCGAACAATGCTGACCAATGCACGACTGGTCGCCCCAGCCACTTGCTCTGAATCATAGGTGATACGTGATAACAGACCACCCGTTGATTCTCTATCAAAAAAACTGACAGGCATGTGCATGAATTGATTGAAAATTTTTCGACGCATCAACATCACAACATTGCCAGAAACCCAGCTCAAGCAGTACGAGGAGACAAAGCCACTTAAACCACGCAGCGCCATCATCCCCAAAATAATAAAAGGCAGCACTCGCAAAAAATCGGATTCCGCATTACCAAATCCTTCATCTAAAAGAGGCTTAAGTAATGACACCATATAGGTGTCAGAGACCGCATTGATAATCAATGCGACAACCGCAACTGCTAGGCCAGATTTATATAGGCGGATATAGGTCCACAGGCGTTTGAAGGTTTGCCAAGTGGTTTCGTCAGTATTGAGTGACATAGAAATGCTTTGTTTTTAAGAAAATATTGCGCTCATTCTACCTCGTTACGGAGCATCTGCCTATACCAAGCCTGAGAGCGAGAGATACGCAAGCTGCTAACTTGATAATTCTGCATGCCAAAAATAACGCTAATTTGCCCTGCTTCACCCGTATCCAACCAGTTTGCTCCATGTTGTTGGTAGCGTTGAACAACCTGTGCGGAAGGTAATTGCCAGCGTCCGCCTTTGGCGAGCGAGGCAATAGCGACCTCAGGATTCACCTTACTAATCAAAGCAACAGTAGAAGATGTCCTACTACCGTGGTGTGGTACAAGCAGGATATGACTTTGTAAGGATTGCTCTGTTCGCGCAAGTAACCACTCACTCATGGCATCCACATCCCCAGGTAAAAGCACTGAAAAACCGGTATTTTGGTCAAAGATTCGAATCACGCAAGAGTGAGGATTGTAAGCCCGCGCTACAGTTTTGGGTGGCCAGATAACATCAAAAGAGAGTTGTTGCCACTGCCATTGTTCACCAGCAATACAAGGTTGGTAACCCGCTATCGTTTGACTAGCACGTTTCCATTTGGGCTGCCAAACACGCTCAACTTCCGCTCTTCCACCTGCATGGTCGTTATCCAAGTGACTCAAAATCAACCCGTCTAATTGCGTAGCTCCCCGTTTGTTTAACACGGGGGCAACTGTTGCCTGGATGTGATCACCGCCTTGCCAACTTGCACCAGTATCATAAAGCACATAGCGTCCTTCTTTTTCGATCAACACTGCCAACCCATGCCCAACATCTAACACATCAATCCGCCAACCTGTTTTTATCGGAATGGTGAGCCAAGAAACCATCACAATAAGGCTGTAAACCGCAAGTGCAAAACGCGAGATCAACGGTGAAAACACAAACAGCAACAGAGCACTGCTCAACAGAGCCAAAACAGCCCCAGAAATAGGAAACCAACTGAGGCTTGAATAATGTATTGACCAATCAACTGGAATGAGTAATTTGGCCACCCAATGCCACACCATAGGTGCGCCATCAAAAGTCAAAACCGTACACACTAAAGCCACAAAGATCGCCGGAACCACCACAAAACTGAACCAAGGAATAAACACTAAGTTATAGAGCGCCGCACTGGTACTGACTCCACCGAAAAAATAAGCAGTTACCGGAAGCATACACAGCACTAACCCAATCTGCATCGTCAATAAACGCCATAAAAAAAATCGCTGAGTTTGAGGTAGAGAAAGTTGGTAGAACACCACTGAGACAGCAATAAAGGACATCCAAAAGCTACTGGATAACGCAGCAAAAGGATCGATAAGCAGCACCGCCGATAACGTCATAAGCAGTCGCTTCAACGTATTGATACGGACATTGAGGACAATCATCGCCACATTGAGCAAACACATGATGAGCGCGCGTTGAGTGGGCAAGGTAAAGCCAGCCAACCAAGCATAGCCTAGTGCGCACAAGCTTCCTACGACGAATGGCGACCACCCCATGCGATGATGCAAACGCATCAATACGAGCCCAAGGCTATAACCAAAACCAAACGCGATGCCAATGTGCAGACCAGAAATGGCGACCAAATGAATCAGCCCACTGTCTCGTAATGCTTGCCACTGTGCCGTTGAAATATCACTGCGCTCACCAAACGTAAGCGCCATTAAAATACCAAGATTGGGATCATCAGCGAGCCAGGTTTTGATCTTCTGGTACCATTGTGCTCGCCATTCTGGTAATGATTCAATGCGATAAGACTGTCCATTATTAACCGTTGCACGAGCCACAATACCTTGGCTCAAAGAGTACGCCTCTGCATCAAACCCGGTCTCATTTAACCGACCAAAGATAGGTTTTACTGTGATGGAGAATTCAGCCACGTCACCATACTTCAACGGTAAAGGAGCAATTAATCGCACCTTGGGCCGCAAAAAAATGCCTAAGGTTTGACCATTGATTGATCGAATCGAAATTGTTCCTTCATAACCATGAGTAATTTGTCTAAAAAAGCTGTTAACCTGTCCGTTTATGGTAATATCCGAACCTGTCTGAAAAATAGTGTTGGACTGCTCACGTAATAAGTTCCCGCTGATCACAATGACCATTAAAGCCATTGTTACTCCTGAGAGAAAGCGCAGTTTTCTATAACCGACAGAGAGTATAAGAATGGCGAATAGAGGCATACTCCATTTCCAATCTGGCATCCAAGGCCAATAAGAAGCAGAAATGGCGGTTAGCGAAAACGAAGCTAGGGTCCAGTAATTAGATAAGAGAGTCATGTCACGATGCCAAGAAAGTTCATCAAACGTTTTATGCCTAACCATGAAGTGATTAAGCGTCAGAAGGCATTAAAAATTTTTGGCAATGTGCTGTACAACCCCAATTTATGGTGTTTGAACCGCCGCTCAGCAGCGGGCGCCTTCGCCGTAGGTTTGTTCATGGCTTTTGTTCCACTTCCGAGTCAAATGATCATGTCCGCTGGCCTTGCCATTATGTGCGGCGTCAATTTACCGCTCTCTGTAGCCTTGGTCTGGATTAGCAACCCCATCACCATGCCAGTGCTGTTCTACTTCGCCTACAAGCTTGGCGCATGGGTAATGCAAACACCACCACAACCATTTCACTTTGAACTCTCTTGGCATTTTATCATGCAACAAATGAGTACCATTGGTCCGCCATTCCTTTTGGGTTGCATGATGTGCGGAGTGATCTCCGCCATAATTGGCTACTTCGGCATTCACGGTTTATGGCGCTATTCTGTCGTAAGAAGCTGGCAAAAGCGCCAAGCGAGATAAAAGCTTCAAGAGATTGAGACTGGCTATACAACTGAGCATGTAAAACGATGTCGCATGATGTTGAAAAAGGACCGAACGGTCCTTTTTGTTTGCTAAAAATAGCTCAATGCTGATGAACGAAAAGAATCCGAGTTGAGATTATTTAGCGCTAAGCACAGACGCCGGGTTCAGTTGACTGGCCCTAGAGGCCGGATACCAAGTAGCTAGTAGGCTCAACACAATCGCCGTGGAAGAGACAAGCACCACATCCGATAGGTTCACTTGTGATGGCAAAAAGTCGACAAAATAGATATCACCAGACAAAAACTGATGGCCGACTAACCGTTCTAATCCTTTGATTAACGCTGTTAAATTCCACGCAATCAGCACACCTAACACGCCACCTATCACACTGCCTAATACACCAGAGAAAACACCCTGCCAGACAAAAATTCGTTTCACTAATCCATCGGTCGCGCCCATAGTGCGCAAAATGGCGATTTCAGCCGCACGATCTTTTACCGCCATCATAAGTGTTGAAACGATGTTGAAGCTCGCCACACCAATCACCAGCACCATCACCAAATACATAATGGTTCTGACCAGCTGAATATCACGGTACAAAAAGCCAAATTTTTGCTGCCAACTGCGTAGATAGACGTATTGATCAAGCGTATTGCCGACCTCTCTTACAATTTGAGTTGCATTTAATACCTCTGAGACCTTGATAGCAACGCCCGTCACTCGCTCTCCTAATTTGGCGTAAGCTTGTGCATCTGCCAATGGCACTAATGCAAGGCTGTGGTCAATTTGGCCATTGAGCTCCAAAAGCCCTGAGACCTTGACGCGCACGCGCTTTGGCGCTTGAACTTTAGCGCTCTCATTCGCAGAGGGGATCATCAAAGTGACATAGTCACCGACTGCCGCGCCCAATTTATCCGCCACTCCTTTGCCTAAAATGACCTGTTGCTGACCTGCGACAAAACCTTGCCATGCATCGGAAGAGACAAATTGAGATAAACGCGACACGGCGCGCTCCATTTGCGGATCAATTCCACGCACCTCAATCGCTTTCAGTTGCGCGCCTTTCTCCGCTAATGCCGTCAATTTTACATAAGGAGCGGCCGCTTCCACTTTTGGATGCTGCACGGCTTGCTTGACTAATGACGACCAGTTCGCGATGGGTTGTTGAACCCCTTCAAACTCTCCGTGTGCAATGACAGATAACACGCGGTTCTGCAGCTCTCTCTCAAAACCATTCATCGCCGACAAACCCACGATGATCACCGCAACGCCCACAGCGATACCGATAATGGAAGAGAGCGAGATAAACGACACCATTTTATTACGCTGCTTTGCCAGGCTAAAACGCCGACCAATCACTAAAGAGAGCGAGGTGAACATCTACGGCGCCTCCACATTAATCAGCAAACCATCTTGCATGTGCATCTGTCTGTCCATTTTTACAGCAAGTTCGCTATCATGCGTTACCACTAAAAATGCCGTGCCAAACTCTTGATTCATTTGACGCATCAAATCATAAATCGCCAGCGCCGTTTTGTGATCAAGGTTGCCCGTAGGCTCATCGGCTAACACCAAATCGGGTTGATTGACCAGCGCTCGCGCAATCGCTACCCGCTGCCGCTCTCCACCAGAGAGCTCAGAGGGTCGATGAGATAAACGATGTCCCAACCCCACTTTTCCTAACAGTGCTTGCGCGGCCTGTTTAGCACGCGATACTTTTTGGCCACCAATAAGCAACGGCATGGCCACATTCTCAAGAGCGGTGAAATCGGCTAATAAATGGTGGAACTGGTACACAAAACCCAAATGTTGATTGCGAATGTTCGCTTGTTTATTGGAGCTTAAGCTCGATAAATCCTGACCTAAAAACGACACTGAACCTTCGGTTGCCTCATCTAGTGCACCCAGAATGTGTAATAACGTACTTTTCCCAGATCCAGAAGTCCCAATAATTGAGACTAACTCCCCCGCTTGAATGCCAAAACTGACGCCTTTTAGCACTTGAGTCCGTAGCTCCCCTTCTTGGTAGGTTTTGCATACGTTATGGCATTGTAAAAGGTTATTCATATCTTAAAGCCTCGGCAGGTTTTACGGATGACGCGCGGTAGGAAGGAAACAGTGTCGCGAATAAGCTGAGCGTGATGGCTGCTATCACGACCAACATAATTTGCATGGGGTTAATCACTACAGGCAGAGTTCCCCCCACAGAGAACAGCGCTACACCCATGCTTTCTAATAATACATTGAGGTTATCCGCCAGCAATACGCCTAACACACCACCGACAAGCGAACCAATCACTCCACTACTCGCGCCTTGAACCATAAAAATGGCCAGTACTTGTTGATCTGTCATGCCTTGCGTTTTCAAAATCGCGACCTCAGCTTGTTTTTCCATCACCACCATGATCAACGCGGAAATGATATTGAAAGCCGCCACGCCAATAATCAACCCAAGCATCAAACCCATCATATTTTTTTCCATGCGAACAGCTTGGAACAACTCGCCACGCTGATCTCGCCAGTCACTCCATTGCCATCCCTTAGGCAAAGGTGCGCTAGCTAGGTCTGCGACCACAAAAGGATCATCAAAAAAGAGCCGCCATCCCGACACAGTATTTGATGGTAAACGAAGCAATCGCGCTGCATCTTTGATGTGCGTCAGCATCAGCTGTCCATCCACATCAGACCCCGTATTGAAGATACCTGCGACAGTAAAATTACGCTGCGCAGGAATACGACCTAAGGGGGTAAATTGGCTAGCTGAAGTGACCATCAAACGCACTTTATCGCCAATTGTCACGTTGAGCGCCCGCGCCAATGAATGGCCAAGGAAGAGTTGATATTCGCCCGGCTTGAGCGCACTCACTTGACCCGCAATCAAGTGCGCCGCAATCGGATCATGTTGATTCGGTTCAATTCCCATCAACAAACCTGCGGCCAGTTGCGATGAGCTTTGAACAACCGCTTCACTGCGTACAATCGGTTCAGCCGCTCTGGCGCTAGAGATCTGGCTAATGAATTGAGGCACATCTTGCGTGAGCAAAGTGCGATCGCCGTTTTGCGAAACTACAGCCTGAGGCAACACACCTAAAATTCTATTTTTGAGCTGGGATTCAAAACCATTCATGACCGAAAGCACCGTCACCAGTGACATCACGCCAATGGTTATCCCCGCCGTAGACATATAAGAGACAAATCGACTGAATCTATCACCGGATCGCCCACGTAAATAACGCAAGCCGATGAACGCCGAAATAGGATGAAACATAAGAAAAACCGCCTAAAAGTGATGCTCAGTACTGTAACGAGAAACGGTGGAAGGTTGTAGCTTTAATTTGCCAAAAATCGGTTAAATAGACTCGATAACAAGGACATACCTTGATTAGTTCGCCGGTATGACGATAATCAACAAAGCGATGAGAAGGATGCCTTTATGACCGAGCAAGAATTTTTTACGGTTCACTATGGACTGACAACCAATATTGAACTTTTAGACAGCACATTTATGCTACCTTCCCAATCAATATTTGAAGCGGAGATTCCTGCCCCATTTATTGTGGCCAGTGAGTTTAGCCAGTTGGATGCACTCACCGAAAGTGCACGACTAGAACTGAAAAATAGTGATTTCAAGCACGTCGTTCAGTTACTTGATACTCAAAATTCGAAACTGAATTTGTTGCTGACCTTTATGTTATCACAGCAAGATGAGCCACATTCACGCTTCATCACCAGCACATTTGGGGCCAGTCGCTTCTCACTTCGTTATCCAAACGCACTAGAAATTGGTACCCAAGCCCGCTGTAAACTGTTTTTGGACCACCCTGCAGCCGCTATTTATTGCTATAGTTCGGTGATTGATTGCCAAGCGGACGAGCAACACTATCTCATCACGATGAAATACGATTTACTGCGAGATACTGACCAAGATCTCTTGATTAAAGCCGCACTGTACCAGCAGCAAAAATTGCTGCGTCAACGCTCTTTAGACCGAAATAAACCATAAGCGTTCTCATGACTACACACTCTTTACTGACTCTGATTAAACCTGCTGGCGCGGGCGACAAAAAACACATTGGTAACCTACGTGGTGCAAGCCTTGCGTTGGCAATTGCAGAGCTGGCCAACCAGCATAATAGCCACACTTTACTGGCTGTACCTGATCCTCAAACCGCCTTAAAGCTGCAGCACGAAATTGAGCAGTTTAGTGACGCCGAAGTGGCGCTGTTTCCTGATTGGGAAACTTTGCCTTATGATAGTTTTTCGCCTCATCAAGAGATCATTTCTGATCGCATCGCGCGCCTATATCAATTACCGAGCTTGAAAACAGGCATTACCATTGTGCCAGTGAGCACCATATTGCAGCGTCAGACGCCGCGAGAATTTCTGCTACAGCATACCCTGATGGTTAAAACTGGTGATCAATTTTCCTTAGATAAACTGCGTATTCAGCTGGAAAAATCGGGCTATCGTCATGTTGATCAAGTGTTTGGCCCAGGCGAATACGCCAGCCGAGGTTCGATTCTTGATTTATTTCCAATGGGCAGCAGCGATCCTTATCGCATTGATTTTTTTGATGATGAAATCGACACCATACGCACCTTCGATCCTGAGAATCAACGCTCAATTGAAGAGATCAGTGAGATACGCTTGCTACCTGCTCATGAATTTCCCACCACAGAAAGTGCAATTGAAGATTTTCGCACCCGCTGGCGTCAACGATTTGAAGCGCGTCGTGAACCAGAATCTGTCTATATGCAAGTCTCAAAGGGGATTTGGCCAGCCGGTATTGAATACTGGCAACCGCTATTTTTTGAACACACCGAAACCTTGTTCGATTATATCGCGCCAGAAAGCCAACTAATTGTCGTAGGAAATATCGAAACAGCGATTGACCAGTTTTTAACCGACGTCGAATATCGTTACCAGCAGCGTAAAGTTGACCCTCTTCGCCCGTTGCTGCCACCTCATGAATTGTGGCTTAAAAAAGATGAGCTTTTCAGTCTTTTCAAAAACGTGGCTCAGATCCAACTCAGTGTAGAACCGATTTCAGAAAAGCAAGGGCGGATCAATTTAGCGGTCAGTGCATTACCCGACTTGGCGGTCATGCATCAAAATAAAGAGCCTTTAGTCGCCATTCGGCAATTTAGTGAAAGTTTCACTGGGAAAATCATTTTTTCCGTCGAATCAGAAGGCCGTCGCGAAGCATTACTAGAGCTATTGCAACGCGTAAAACTGCGCCCTATCGAAAAAGAAACCTTCCAGCAAGCGTGCCAAGCAAAAGAAAAACAATGTCTCGTATTAGGGGCATCTGAGCACGGCTTTATTGATAACAATGCCAACTTAGCGTTCATCTGCGAAAGTGATTTACTCGGTGACCGTGTCATTCTTCGCCGTAAGAAAGATCGTAAAGTCACCAATAGTGACGCTGTCATTCGTAACTTAGCTGAACTCAAACCAGGGCAACCCGTTGTTCATATTGATCATGGTATCGGCCGTTATCTCGGGTTACAGACGCTTGAAGCGGGTGGCATGATGACCGAATACGTCACCCTTGAGTATCAAAACGAAGCCAAACTTTATGTCCCTGTCGCTTCATTGAATCTCATTAGTCGTTACTCTGGCGGCGCGGAAGAAAGCGCACCATTGCATAAGCTCGGGGGTGAAGCATGGACCAAGGCACGACGAAAAGCGGCCGAAAAAGTCCGCGATGTCGCTGCAGAGCTGCTGGATGTTTACGCCAAGCGAGAGCTCAAACCAGGCTATAAGTTCGCTCTGGATCGTGGCCAATACGCGACCTTTAAAGCAGGTTTCCCATTTGAAGAAACCGATGATCAAAATACAGCTATCAACGCCGTGCTATCGGACATGTGTCAGAAAAAAGCGATGGACCGATTAGTGTGTGGTGACGTTGGATTTGGCAAAACAGAAGTCGCCATGCGCGCCGCCTTTGTTTGCACCGACAACAATAAACAAGTGGCCGTATTAGTGCCGACAACCTTACTCGCGCAGCAGCATTTTGAAAACTTTCGAGACCGATTTGCTAACCTGCCGATCCGTGTCGAAGTTTTATCACGCTTCAAATCAGCGAAAGAGCAAAAGCAGATACTACAAGATGTCGCCGACGGCAAAGTCGACATTTTGGTTGGCACGCATAAACTGCTTTCCAGCGAGCTAAAATTTAGCGATCTTGGTCTTTTGATCGTTGATGAAGAACACCGTTTTGGCGTTCGCCAAAAAGAAAAAGTGAAAGCGATGCGTGCTGATGTGGATATTCTCACGCTGACGGCAACGCCGATTCCGCGTACATTAAACATGGCGATGAGCGGAATGCGCGATCTATCGATTATCGCCACACCACCCGCACGACGCTTAGCCATCAAAACCTTTGTGCGCCAACATGATGAGAGCACTATTCGAGAGGCTCTATTACGTGAAATCATGCGCGGTGGACAGGTTTATTTTCTACATAACCAAGTAGAAACTATCGACAAAGTGGCCGCCGATTTAGAAAAGCTGGTCCCTGAAGCTCGAATTACCGTCGCCCATGGACAAATGCGTGAACGTGAGCTGGAAAAAGTGATGAACGACTTTTATCACCAACGATTCAATGTATTGGTTTGCACAACCATCATTGAAACCGGGATTGATGTCCCAACCGCGAACACCATCATTATGGACCGAGCAGACAACCTTGGTTTAGCGCAGCTACACCAACTTCGTGGCCGAGTAGGACGCTCTCATCACCAAGCTTATGCTTACTTACTCACTCCACACCCTAAAGCCATCACTAAAGATGCCGTGAAACGTTTAGAAGCGATTGCATCTCTTGAAGATCTTGGCGCCGGTTTTACTCTAGCAACGCACGATTTAGAAATCCGTGGGGCAGGTGAATTATTGGGCGATGAACAGAGCGGTCAGATCCAATCAATTGGTTTTACTCTCTATATGGAGATGCTAGAGCAAGCGGTTGAAGCATTAAAAAATGGCAGAGAACCTTCTCTTGACGATTTGCTTCGTGAACAAACCGAAGTGGAAATGCGTTTGCCAGCGCTATTACCCGATGATTACATTCCTGATGTAAATACTCGCCTCTCCATGTATAAACAGATAGCGAGTGTCGCTAGCCGAGATGAGCTCGCCGAGCTCAAAGTCGAGTTGATTGATCGCTTTGGTAAGTTACCTGATGCTGCAAATAACTTACTCGGCGTTGCTGAAGTCAAAATTGATGCTGCACGTATAAAAGTGAAGAAAATCGAAGCACATGAAAAAGGCGGCTACATTGAGTTCTATCCAGATGCTGACATTAACCCCGTCTTTTTGGTTAGACTTCTGCAATCACAACCGAAAAAATTTGCAATGGAAGGGCCAACTAAGTTTAAGTTTGCTGTACCATTAACCGATAGACGTGAACGAATTCAATTTGTGTCGAGTATGCTCAGCGAATTCCAACAAAACCTGATGCCTAGAGCATAAATTACGCACAAAAAATGATGGAGCCATAATGAAAAAACTGATCCCACTCCTACTTTTGCTTATTTCGATGCCAAGTCTGGCACAACGGCAATTTGACATAGAAGTGATCATTTTTAAGCGTGCAATTGATGCAGAGAAGGTCAGTGAGTCGTGGCCTAACTCATTGCCTGAAATCAATATTCAACGCGCGGGCAGTTTTAGTGACTTAAACTATCGCCAAGAAAAAGGCGTGAAAATGCTGCCTTTTTCCGACTACCAACTTAACGACCAAGCACAAAAACTGAAAAACCACGCCGGCTTTGAAGTGCTATTGCATACGGCTTGGCGTCAAGGCGATCAAGGCAGAGCTTCCGCACCGATTTTCCATATTCAAGCGGGTAAAGATTACTCCGCTAAATTCAATACTGACGGCAGTGAAAAAGTGGCCGTACTAGAAGAATCGCCAGTAAACGGTGTGCTAGAACAAAGCATCGCGAGTCCCCTTTACGAACTCGACGGTAAATTACAAATCTATGTGCAGCACTATCTTTATGCTGAAACCACGCTCGACCTTAAAGCCCCGAGTGTGCGAGAAATCGTGCTCCAAAGTAAACCATTGGAGTTAGATATTACACCTGAAGAGCAAAATGCCGAGGTTCAACTGGGGAACCTAGAAGCTATCTCCCCAACAGTGGAAAAGGAAGAGTTTTTAAAGAGCTATCGGATGGACCAAAAACGCCGTATGCGCAGCAACGAAACCCACTATCTAGACCATCCATTAATGGGAATGATCATTCAAGTTCGCCGCGTTGCAGAATAAAGCCTAACAAAGCGCCCTGCCTGGGCGTTTCTTCTTTTATTCATCTCTCATACAGTTTAGCTCACTGATTTCATATCCTTACCGGTTAGAGCTATTCTGTTGTTAACTATTCTTATCAAAACCAATAACACAACCCACCTACAGGC
>NZ_NDIM01000215.1:0-36651 GCF_002241375.1 Vibrio sp. V19_P1S1T109
GTGTATAAGAGACAGGGTTAGGGTGGGGTGTTTAAGTAGCGACAAATATCCTCAACAACATCATCAAGTTGTATTCGTACTTCCTCGTTTGTATACCGTAAAACACGAATGCCAAATTGCTCTAGATAATCAGTTCTTGCTTGGTCGTAGATATAAGAAGACTCGCTGAAATGAGAGTCACCATCGATTTCAATCACCAGCCGATGACTTGGCGCATAAAAATCCACGATATAAGGACCAATACCAAACTGACGGCGAAATTTAGTGCCTAGTTGTTGGCATCGTAACTTTGCCCACACACTTTGTTCTGATGCTGTAGCGTTAGTACGCAATGTTCTACGCCGCATTTTTGTCGATTTAGGATTAGATTCCATTCTATTTCCTTTATTTTCTATTCCTCATCCCTGTTTTCAATGACGCCGTGTGTTTTCTTCCAACGCTCCCAGCGCTGGTAAGCGAGCTGCTGCATGTCGGTGGTTTTATCTGCTTCATCAATGATCTCTTCACCCAGTAGGTATTCAAAAATATCCTCTAAGGTCAGAATGCCTTGTACTGTGCCGTATTCATCAACGATTAACGCCAATTGCAGCCGTTTTTGCATCATTTGATCAAAGGCCTTTAATAAGCTCATTTTGTTGAGCAGCGCATGAAGCGGCCTCATGACTTCTTCTAAACGTTTACTGCCTTGACCCTTTTGTTGCAGTTTAAATAGCTCTAAGCGATGCACAAAACCGATGATGTCCTCTTTGCTTTCGCCATAAATAAGCGGACGCGAGAAGGGCGTATCTCTATGTTGCACAAGAAACTCGTCGATAGTGAGTTGCGCGCTGGCGCGAAACAAAACCGGGCGCGGTGTCATCACTTGAGTCACTGGGACGTGCTGAATAGCCAACAAGTTATTGAGTATTTTTGATTCGCCATCGGCAAACTCACCGCTTTCATTGGCTAGCATGGCCATCGCGGAGAGTTCATCACGCATTTTGGGCGCTTCATGGTGACGCGCTAAGCGTTTGGTTATCTGCTCTGAAAACCAGACAAAAGGTGTCAGCGCCCACACCATCCAGCGTAAAACCACCGCAGAAGCTGGCGCAAGTTGACGCCAATAGGTCGCACCAATGGTTTTCGGTACGATTTCCGACAACACCAAAATGCCTAGAGTTAGCACCGCAGAAAATACGCCGAGCCATTCGCTACCAAATACGACCGCCGCTTGTGCGCCTGCGCTGGCGGCACCGATGGTGTGAGCAATGGTGTTGAGCGTGAGAATCGATGCCAAGGGACGGTCAATGTCCGCTTTGAGCTTGCTTAATTTATCAGCTGAAGGATGAGCATTTTGGCGCAACTGAGCAAGGTAGCTTGGTGTGATGCTCAGTAGCACAGCTTCAAGAACCGAACAGATAAAAGAGACACCGATGGCAACGGCAATATAAACCGTAAGCAAAAACATGATTGTTCCTTAGTTTTAATCTATACCAAATCAATACTGCGTTGAGTTTGCCTCATACCAATATATCCCCTTCCCACTTGAAGCTGCAGCGGTGTTGGCTACGTTCGCTCACCCCAATCACATAGTTTATCTATGCTCATGGGGATGAACTTACTTGCCGCCTACCTGCAACTTCAAGTTGTTTGGGTATAGACCGTTGGCGTATGTGGCATTTGCTCTGCCTGGGCAGGATTGCACTGATATATTAGGTCGCTTAAGTGACCTGAAATATCAGGTATCCAAGCATAAGTACGCTATAAATAAGGGCTTACAGCGTCAAAAACAAGCGGATATTCTTTGTCAATCAGTAACAAATTGTGAGTTATTGCTCATATTGTGGTTAAAAGTGCGGCATAGAGACAAAAGATCAGCGACAAACCTTTGCCAGACGGGGGCTTTATGTTTTAGAGTGAGGTCAATTCGATAACACATGAGAAGGGAAACCTAATGAACAAGACCCAATTAATCGACTTTATCGCTGAAAAAGCAGACTTATCTAAAGCACAAGCAAAAGCTGCTCTTGAGGCGACTTTAGGCGCAGTTGAAGGCGCTCTCAAAGAGGGTGACCAAGTTCAACTAATTGGTTTTGGTACATTCAAAGTAAACCACCGTGCAGCGCGTACTGGCCGTAACCCTAAAACAGGTGCTGAGATTCAAATCGCAGCAGCTAACGTTCCAGCATTTGTAGCCGGTAAAGCACTGAAAGATTCAGTGAAATAATTTATACTACGCCGAGATACCCTCTCGGCGTAGATTTCTCCCATGAAAAAAATTCTTTTATCCATTCTATTTTCCCTAGTCTTAGTGGGATGCTCCTCCTCTAGCCATACGCCTAGTCTCGAACAATATTCAAATTATACCAGTGGGCAAACCATGGGTGATGCCACCAGTTTTTATTGGTATATCGAGCGTTCAGCCTCTCCAAACAGCGCCGCTGATTATGTCGCATCAGGTGATTATGGTTGGTATAAAACCAATTATCGCTGGGATGAAGGGACATTAAGAGAGCTCAAGCGCGAAGGTGAGCAGCTACAAAAGAAATCGCTCGTACCTTATTCGGTTCACTTACGTTTTAATGACGCTGGCGAGGCAATTTATCAACAATACCGTGTCGATGGAAAAATACTGCCACTCGATGAAGAACAGCTTTCCCATTACCTGCAACAAGCACAATACCTGATCTCAGAAACCAAAAATAAAGACAACCAAGGGTTAGAACTGATTCAAGGAGTGTGGGATGGCGAAGTGTTTGAAACCTGCACGGGTCATGAATACACGCAGATGGAATTTAACCAAACGCTGCCCAGTTTTGTGGTCAGTCGTTTAGCATCATTGGATAACTACATCGCATTTTTAGGTAAAATCCGCAATAACCGTGTCTATATCGAAGAGCTATTAATGCTTGCTGATGAGAATCATGGCTGTGTCGACAAACCGCAATTGTTGAAGTGATGATTAAGTTCATCTCGAAGTGAGTTTAACATCAAGCCAATACAGAAGTATGAATATGAAGTATAAAAATAAGGCGCTCAATGAGCGCCTTATTGGATCATAACCTAGCTTTGTCGTTGTTATTTTGTTGTCTGTTGTTCACGAGCTATCGCGCGGTAGCCAATATCGCTGCGATAGAACATGCCATCCCAGTTGACCTGTTTGGCTAATTGGTAAGCGCGCTGCTGCGCTTGTGAAACCGTGTTACCAAGTGCGGTTGCGCATAACACGCGACCACCGTTGGTGACGACTTCTCCAGCTTGGTCGCTTGTGCCTGCGTGGAAGATTTTCTCACCCGCGACTTCTTGCGTTGGTAAGCCAGAAATGACATCTCCTTTCGCGTAGTCGGCAGGGTAACCGCCAGCGGCCAAAACAATACCGATAGAAGCGCGTGGGTCCCATTTTGATTCCACTTGATCAAGTTTGCCTTCTAGAGCGGCAAAGCAGAGTTCGACCAAATCTGATTGCATCCGCATCATGATCGGTTGAGTTTCAGGGTCACCAAAGCGGCAGTTGTACTCAATCACTTTCGGTGTGCCTTGCGCGTCAATCATCAGCCCAGCGTACAGAAAACCTGTGTAAGGGTTGCCTTCTGCCGCCATACCGCGCACCGTTGGATAAATCACCTCTTGCATCACGCGCTCATGGATCTCGGGCGTGACCACCGGAGCTGGCGAGTAAGCGCCCATGCCGCCAGTATTGGGGCCAGTGTCTTTATCACCGACGCGTTTATGATCTTGGCTGGTGGCCATAGGGAGAACATTTACACCATCGACCATGACAATGAAGCTCGCTTCTTCTCCATCTAAGAACTCTTCAATCACCACGCGGCTGCCTGCATCGCCAAAGGTATTGCCTGCGAGCATATCTTGAATCGCGTCTTCGGCCTCTTGCAGCGTCATCGCCACAATGACCCCTTTGCCAGCGGCAAGGCCATCGGCTTTGACCACAATCGGCGCGCCTTGCTGGCGGACGTATGCCAAAGCAGGTTCAATTTCTGTGAAATTAGCGTAAGCCCCAGTAGGAATATGATGACGAGCTAAGAAATCTTTGGTGAACGCTTTAGAGCCTTCGAGCTGCGCTGCCGCTTGAGTCGGGCCAAAGATGGGTAAATCCGCCTTACGGAAAGCATCCACCACGCCAAGCACTAAGGGTGTTTCTGGGCCAACAATGGTCAGTTCAATACGTTTTTCTTGAGCAAAAGCGACCAAACCAGCAATGTCTTCCACTGCAATGTTGACGTTCTCAAGTTTAGGCTCAAGCGCTGTGCCCGCATTACCCGGAGCAACAAAGACAGTTTTAACATTTGGGTTTTGAGCGACTTTCCAACCCAGAGCGTGCTCACGACCGCCAGCACCTATAATCAGAATGTTCATCTATGAGTATCCTTTAACGTATAGAGTTTGTTTGTTGCCATTTACCCCCTCCTAACCTCCCCCTTAAAGGGGGAGGAACTTAGATGACAATCTCTACCCTTGAAGGGAAGGAACTTGGAGAACAATACCTCTTCCTAAAAGTTAGGTAAGGTCACCTCGTTCTATTCCCTCCTCTAAAAGGGAAGTAGGGTCACTTCGTTCTGTTCCCTCCCCTTTTAGGGGAGGGCTAGGGTGGGGTAAGGTTTTTAGTGACGGAAGTGACGCATACCAGTAAAGATCATCGCCATGCCGTGTTCATCGGCGGCGGCAATCACTTCGTCATCGCGCATCGAACCGCCCGGTTGAATCACACACTTGATGCCCGCTTGCGCCGCGGCATCAATGCCGTCACGGAATGGGAAGAAGGCATCAGAAGCCATCACACATCCTTCGACTTGCAAGCCTTCATCGGCCGCTTTAATGCCCGCAATTTTGGCTGAATAAACGCGGCTCATTTGGCCTGCGCCCACGCCAACAGTCATGTCACCTTTTGAGTAAACAATCGCGTTTGATTTGACGTACTTAGCCACTTTCCAGCAGAAAAGAGCATCTTTGATCTCTTCTTCACTCGGCTGGCGCTTGGTTACGATTTTGAGATCATCAAGGCTAACCATGCCTTGATCGCGATCTTGCACCAGCAAGCCACCATTGACGCGTTTCACGTCAAAACCGGTGGTTTTCGCTGACCACTCACCGCACTCAAGCAGGCGCACGTTTTTCTTCGCCGCAACCACTTCAATCGCTTCCGCTGAAACAGTTGGTGCGATGATCACTTCAACAAACTGGCGCTCAACAATCACCGCTGCGGTTTGTGCGTCTAGCTCGCGGTTGAACGCGATGATGCCACCAAAGGCAGACGTTGGGTCGGTTTGGTAAGCGCGGTTGTAGGCTTGAAGAATATCGCTGCCCAAGGCAACGCCGCATGGGTTGGCGTGTTTGACAATCACACACGCTGGCTCAGCGAACTCTTTCACACACTCAAGAGCGGCGTCGGTATCGGCGATGTTGTTGTAAGAGAGCGCTTTACCTTGGAGTTGGCGAGCAGTAGAGACTGACGCTTCCTCTGGGTTGGCTTCCACGTAGAAAGCGGCCGCTTGGTGACTGTTCTCACCGTAACGCATGTCTTGTTTTTTCAGGAATTGTTGGTTGAAGGTGCGCGGGAATTTGCTCTCTTCATCACCTTCTTTGTTCTCTCCATAGGATGGAACCATAGTGCCGAAGTAGTTGGCGATCATGCCATCGTAAGCAGCGGTGTGTTCAAAAGCGGCAATCGCAAGGTCAAAACGTGTTTCGAGTGTTAGCGAATTGTCGTTCGCATCCATCTCGGCAATGACACGGTCGTAGTCATGTGCATTCACCACTATGGTCACATCTTTGTGGTTTTTCGCCGCAGAACGCACCATAGTTGGTCCACCAATGTCGATATTTTCTACCGCATCAGCTAGGGTACAACCTGCTTTAGCAACGGTTTCGGCAAACGGGTAAAGGTTGACGACCACCATATCAATCGGCTTAATACCGTGTTGTTGCATGATGTCGTCATCTTGACCGCGGCGGCCCAGCACGCCACCGTGTACTTTCGGGTGCAATGTTTTTACGCGACCGTCCATCATCTCAGGAAAACCGGTGTAGTCAGAAACTTCTGTAACAGCAATACCTTGGTCTGCTAATAAGCGAGCGGTGCCACCAGTAGAAAGAATATCGACACCGCGCTTCGCGAGAGCTTGAGCGAACTCAACAATGCCGGTTTTGTCTGATACGCTGATCAATGCGCGGTGAATAGGACGAGCGTTATTCATGCTTCGGTCTTCCTCAAATCATGGAGTTAATAGGAAATTTGATGGCGCACATTCTAACCAAACAATCATCAAAAAGCTCGCGCAATCGTTTGGCATCGCAAAATTTTTTATAAAAACGGCGATATTGGGTATCAAACGTAATAAAAACGTTAAAGGAGAATGAGATGTTTCAAATTGGAGAGCTCGCCAAACGCTGTAAAGTTTCAACCGATACGCTGCGTTTTTATGAAAAAAATGCGCTAATAAAACCGGCGGGGCGCAGTGAGTCTGGTTATCGTTTATATAATCAAAAAAATCAGCAGCAGGTGAGTTTTATTCTCAAAGCCAAAGAGCTAGGGCTCAGTTTGGATGAGATCAAAGAGTTACTGGAAATAAAGCTGGAAGCGACCGAACACAGCTGTGCAGAAGTGAAATCGATCACCAGCGCTAAGCTGGTGGTGATTGATCAAAAAATCGCCGAGTTAACGGCGATTCGTCAAGCGCTAAAAAAAATCAACGATGCGTGCTGCGGTCATATAGACGACAACGCCAGCCACTGCTCAATTTTAGCGGCATTGGAGTGATCTCATCAGCCGATAAGGCGTGAGTTGCTCACACTTTAAAATGGCTAATGCTCTGTTTCAGTTGTTGGCCGCTGTCTGAGAGATATTGACTGGCTGTCGACACTTGATCGGCTTGGGCTGCAGCTTGGGAGCTGTGCTCGGCAATATGAGTCAGATTGCGATTAATCTCTTCTGTAGCGGTGGTTTGCTGGGCGCTTGCCTCAGCAATATGTTCATTGAGTGAGAGAATCTGTTTTACTTGCTCGTCGATCTCATTGAGCACTTGCTGCGCTAAAACGGCTTGTTGCTGTGTGGCGGTTGATTGTTGCTGCGTTTGAGCCATAAATTCTCCCAGCTCTTTTGCGCGAGCCTGTAATCTATTGATTATCTGCTCTATCTCGTTGGTGCTGGTTTGAGTACGCGTTGCCAGCGCCCGTACTTCATCCGCGACGACCGCAAAGCCTCGTCCTTGTTCACCAGCACGTGCTGCTTCAATCGCCGCATTCAGGGCCAATAAGTTGGTTTGTTCAGCTATCCCTTGGATGACCGCCAGTATCGCTCCGACATCTTGTGTCTCTTTGGCGAGGTTTTTAGTGGTGGTGTCAGTGGTGGTCAGTAGTGCAGACAAGGAGTCCATAAAATCAGAAGCTTTGCCAATCACCGAGCTGCCTTCTTTGCCTTTGCTGCTGGCCGTATGCGCGGCTTTCGCGGCACTACTCGCTGCATTAGCCACTTCTTGATTGCTCGCATGCAGTTCGTTCATCGCTGATGCGACCGTATCGACGGATTGCTGCTGCTCTAAGGCTTTGATTGAGGCATGTTGTGAGAGTTGAGTAAGCTCATTTGCCGAGTGGTTAACATTGTCGGTGATCGGTGTGATATTGGTAATGGTATGACGAATTTTCTCTGTGAACTCATTGAAGGCTTGTGCTATGTGTGACAGCTCATCACTACCTTGCACCGAGAGCTGTTTGGTTAAATCACCGTCGCCTTTGGCGATTTCTTCGAGTGCTTGTTTGGTTTCTTCACACGGTTTAGTGATGCTATTTCCTATCACTACTGAAAGAATCAGCATCACAATAATAACGAGGCTAAGAATGAGCAATATCGATTGTAGGCGTTGCCAAATCAACGCATTGACATCGTCGATGTAGACTCCAGAACCGAGGATCCAACCCCAAGGTTTAAATAATTTTACATAAGAGATTTTACCCACATCGACGCTAGAACCTGGTTTGGGCCACATATAGTCGACAAAGCCTTCACCCTGCTGTTTAGCGACTTTAGTAAATTCTACAAACAGTTTTTTTCCGGTCGGGTCGGCGGCATTGGAGAGATCTTTGCCGTCCAATTGGGGCTTCATTGGGTGCATGATCATACTTGGCTGAAGGTCGTTGATCCAAAAATAATCATCAGCCTCGTAGCGCAGTTTCGCGATGGCTTGTTTGGCTTGAGTCTGTGCTTGCTGCTCGGACAAGGTGCCATCGATTTGTAATTGGTGGAAGTAACTTAATACGCCGTATCCTGTTTCGACGATGTGGCGAGTTTTCGTCTGTTTTGATTGCATTAAATCGTGTTGATAACTATTGAGCATCGAGACAAATGGGATCAACAGTAGCAGTGTGGTGACCGTGGTCAGCAGGTATAAACGCGTTCTAATTTTGGTCTGGCGCAAGTTCAGTAAGCTCATTGACGTCACTCCTTGTCAATCTTCCGAGTGGTTTTATCATTATAGGCCCATTTGACTTGGTGTTTAGATTGTTGCGTCGCCGAGCTTATCTTAGTCACTCCATTTTTGGGGGGATAAAGCCTTACTCATTGTATGCACTGTTCACGACAAGTGATTTGGGGATCGGTCGGTAAATTTCCATCACATGCACAATGTAACCAGTTTGTTGCGGTCGCGTAAATGCGACAACAGAAGAAGAGAGAGCCCGCTCAAACAATCAGATCTCTTTATTGCATTAATGCAAAGTAAAGCAGCCCGTTGATATTTTAGTTATCCGTTGGGTGAAAATGAAAAAACCGAGCGCAGAGGCTCGGTTTTAAAAGCGATGGTATCTAGTTGCTAGATTTGTGCAGTAGCTAGATTAGTTCATGCCGTATTTTTTTAGCTTCTTACGAAGAGTGCCGCGGTTGATGCCCATCATGGTTGCTGCGCGAGTTTGGTTACCGCGAGTGTACTGCATGATGGTGTCGAGTAGTGGCTGTTCAACTTCAGCAAGAACTAACTCGTATAGTTCTGTCACTTCTTGGCCGTTTAACTGCGCAAGGTAGTTTTTAAGAGATGCTTTAACTGAATCACGTAGTGGCTTTTGCGTGATTTGATCTTGTGAAGTTACGGTTGTTACTGTGAAAGCTTCTGAAGTCAGGTTTTGTTCGAACATATGCGGTCTAGCTCTTCTCTTAATTATGATGCAACGTTATCAAAATAACCTTCGAGCGCGTCAATTTGCAGCGGTGCTGCGTCAATAGCGTTGAAGGTACGGCGAAACTCACTCGCTTGTTCATGTTCTTTCAGATACCAACCCACATGCTTACGAGCGATGCGAGGGCCTAAATACTCACCATAGAAACTGTGGAGAGCCTGTACATGACCAAGCATAATATCTTTCACTTCCGCAGCCGGAAGTTCAGACATCGTGGTGCCGTTTTCCAAATAGTGTTGGATTTCTTGGAAAATCCACGGGCGACCTTGGGCAGGGCGTCCAATCATTAAAGCGTCAGCGCCGGTGTAATCCAGCACGTATTTCGCCTTCTCTGGGCTATCGATATCACCGTTAGCAATAACCGGAATAGAGATGGCGTTTTTCACCGCTTTAATGCTGTCGTATTCGGCCTCGCCTTTGTACATACACGCTTTGGTTCTGCCATGCAGGGCTAAAGCTTGTATGCCGCAGTCTTCGGCTAATTTAGCGATGTAGACACAGTTTTTGTTGTCTGTATCCCAGCCAGTACGGGTCTTTAATGTCACTGGGACATCAACGGCGTTCACCACCGCTTTCAAGATCTGTTCAATCGTCTCCGGAAATTGGAGTAAGGCTGAACCCGCCAGCTTTTTATTCACCTTTTTTGCTGGGCAACCCATGTTGATGTCGATGATCTGAGCACCGTTCTCAACACTAAATTGGGCTGCATCGGCCATAAGCTGTGGGTCGGCTCCCGCAATTTGTACCGAGCGAATGCCCGATTCGCCCTCATGTACCATACGTTGCATCGACTTTGACGTATTCCATAGAGCAGGATTAGAGGACATCATTTCACTGACGGCCATGCCTGCTCCATAGCGAAGACACAACTCTCGAAATGGTCTGTCAGTTACTCCTGCCATAGGGGCAACGATAAGATTGTTCTTAAGTTGATAGTTTCCGATTTTCAAAACGTCATCACAGTTCTGTACCAGCAAGGGCGCGCATTTTACGCATTTTTTTACTGCGTGAAAAGACTAATATTTGAGCATTTACAATTTGTTTTAGTAAATCGTATAAAATACAGTCTATTAGCACGCAAAGTCTTATCTAGCCTTGCTTGCGACCCGAGATGCGGCACCACTCATTGAGCTCAATTATCGGGTCAATGTGAAGCTCGTCACGATAATGGTTGGCAACTTCTTCGGCTTGAGTGTCCAAAACACCGGACATCGCAAGTTGGCCATTGGGCTTAAGTAACCCTTTGATCACACCATTCAGGTCACGCAGTGGGCCGGCCAAAATGTTGGCCACAACCACGTCAGCGATTAAGCCTTCAGGTTGATCTTGTGGCAAATACACTTCAAGTTGGTCAGCTACGCCATTGCGTCCTGCGTTGTCGTTAGAAGCAAGCAGTGCTTGTGGGTCGATATCAATACCGACGACTTTGGCTGCGCCCAATTTGATCGCTGCAATGGCTAGGATGCCTGAACCACAACCAAAATCGATGACGGTTTTACCTGTCAGATCGAGCCCTTCGAGCCACTCTAAACATAATGCGGTCGTCGGGTGAGTACCTGTGCCGAATGCAAGGCCCGGGTCGAGCATTACGTTGACAGCGTCAGGTTCTGGGATTTCACGCCAGCTTGGGCAAATCCACAAACGTTGACCAAATTTCATCGGGTGGAAGTTGTCCATCCATTCTCGTTCCCAGTCTTTATCTTCAAGCTGTTCAACTTTGTAAGCAAAGTCATCACTCAGCAGTTTGCTTGAGCGAATTTGGTCAATGATCCATGCGCTATCGGCTTCGGCATCATACAGCGCCAGCACGTCGGTATCGCCCCAAAGGCGAGTTTCGCCCGGAAGCGGTTCAAAAACAGGGGTGTCGTGAGCATCAAGAAAAGTGACGGATACTGCGCCCGTCTCTTCCATCAGCATGTCGCCAATTGGCTCGGCATTGGCGTTAGTTGCGTTCAGTTTAATTTGAATCCAAGGCATGTCAGTTGCTCTGTTATGTCGTCAGTTGGCGCAGAGTTTAGCAGAAACTGACTCGGCTGCCGAAAACAAAAATGCTCACCGAAGTGAGCATTTGGCCTCTCGCGACGCGAAAATTAGTGCTGTAAACCCAATTTCTTCTCAAGGTAGTGGATGTTCGCTCCACCGTGTTGGAAGTTCTCATCTTGCATGATCGATTGCTGCAAGGTGATATTGGTTTTAATGCCATCGACGATCATTTCGTTTAACGCATTTTTCATGCGCGCAATCGCCACGTCACGGTTTTCACCGTAAGTGATGAGCTTGCCGATCATTGAATCGTAATGTGGCGGCACTGTGTAGCCAGCATAAATGTGCGATTCCCAACGAACGCCCATACCGCCCGGCGCGTGAAAACGTTCAATTTTGCCCGGTGAAGGGAGGAAACGAACCGGATCTTCCGCGTTGATACGGCATTCAATTGCATGGCCACGGATCTTGATGTCATCTTGGGTAAACGACAGTGGTTGACCTGCGGCGACGCGAAGCTGTTCTTTGATGAGATCAACGCCAGTGACCATTTCAGTGACTGGGTGCTCAACTTGAATACGCGTGTTCATCTCAATGAAGTAGAACTCGCCGTTTTCGTATAGGAACTCAAACGTACCGGCACCACGATAGCCAATTTCGAGACAAGCGCGAGTACAACGTTCACCGATGTATTTACGCATCTCTTCGGTAATGCCTGGTGCAGGAGCTTCTTCAACCACTTTTTGATGACGACGCTGCATTGAGCAGTCACGTTCACCAAGGTGAATCGCGCCACCTTGACCATCCGCAATAATTTGTACTTCAACGTGACGTGGGTTTTCTAGGAATTTTTCCATGTAAACCATGTCATTGTTGAACGCCGCTTTGGCTTCGGCACGCGTCATTGCGATCGCTTGGGTCAGTTCATTTTCGCTACGGACCACGCGCATACCACGACCGCCGCCGCCGCCAGAAGCTTTAATGATCACAGGGTAGCCAATGCGTTTCGCATGGGCTTTGTTTTTGACTTCATCGCCATCCAGTGGGCCGTCAGAACCCGGCACACAAGGAACGCCCGCTTTTTTCATTGCGCTGATGGCTGACACTTTGTCACCCATCATGCGAATGGTATCGGCTTTCGGGCCAACAAAAATGAAGCCTGAACGCTCGACTTGTTCAGCAAAGTCGGCGTTTTCAGAAAGAAAACCGTAACCGGGGTGAATTGCTACTGCGCCAGTTACTTCTGCTGCAGAAATAATGCGTGGAATGTTTAAGTAGCTGTCAATACCACGTGCTGGGCCAATACAGATGGTTTCGTCGGCCAGCAGTACGTGTTTTAAATCACGATCGGCAGTGGAGTGCACGGCAACAGTTTTGATGCCAAGCTCTTTACATGCGCGCAGAATACGAAGTGCAATTTCACCTCGATTCGCGATGACTAATTTATCTAACATAAAGCAAACCTCGATTATTCGATAACAACAAGCGGTTGGTCGAATTCAACGGTCTGGCCGTCTTCAAGTAGGATTGCCGTAACGATACCTGCTTTATCGGCTTCGATTTGGTTCATCATTTTCATCGCTTCAACGATGCATAGTGTGTCACCGACTGAAACACTTTGACCGACTTCGATGAACGCTTTTGAATCTGGACTTGGTGAGCGGTAGAAAGTACCGACCATTGGCGAAAGCACTTGGTGACCTTTTGGCGCTACAGGCGCGGCGGCTTCAGCCGTTGGCGCAGGGGCAGCGACTGGCGCGGCTTGTTGTGCTGGCGCTGGTGCAGCGTAATGCATCTGAGCCATCTGTACTGGCGCAGTGTTACGACTGATGCGTACCGATTCTTCACCTTCAGAGATTTCTAGTTCAGAAATGCCAGATTCTTCTACCAGTTCGATAAGCTTCTTGATTTTACGAATATCCATCTTTTCTTTCTCTTTATCTTGTGAATACGTCAGCCCTTAAGGTTGGGCCGTAGAGTGTTTGTTTATCGTTGATCGTCTGTGGGTTATTTTGCCTGTAGCGCTTTTATGGCAGCTGCAAGAGCAAATTCATAACCTTGTGCACCTAACCCGCAAATCACCCCTTGCGCCTTATCCGACAGATAGGAGTGATGGCGAAAAGGTTCACGTGCGTGAACGTTGGATAGATGCACTTCAATAAATGGGATGGCGACACCCAATAACGCATCGCGCAGTGCCACACTGGTGTGCGTCAATGCGGCGGGATTAATGATGATGAAGTCGACCTTGCCGTAAGCGGCATGGATGGCTTCGATCAGCTCATATTCGCGGTTCGATTGAAGATGTTCTAACTCAATATCTGCTTTTTGCGCTTGTTCGCGTAATGTCTCGACAATGTGCGCTAAGGTGTCAGAACCATAATGTGCAGGTTCACGTAGCCCTAACAGGTTAAGATTTGGCCCATTTAAGACCAGAATGCGAGATTTAGCAGTCATTGTGTCGACATCTCCCTATATCGTGAAACGAATATTAATATTCCCATATTATTCTTAGGTCAGAGTGAATTTTTCGTCAAAAATTCCCTGAATTTAAGAAATTGCCCAAGATTATAGCTAATTCAGCGCAAATGGCAGCAATTTACTGGTCTTATCAGATAGTTTACTCATTTAATTCTGCAACCGAGTTAACAGAATGAGAAGAACTGAGAGGGAAAGAAAAAGCCGCCACAAGTGTGACGGCTTAATCATCTCAATGCCTCGCGGCAGGTAGAATCGTTAGCGTTAAGACAATTCTGCTTTTTCGGCGATCAATTTATCCACTACGCTAGGATCGGCCAGTGTCGAGGTATCGCCCAAATTGCTGGTGTCGCCGGTGGCGATTTTACGCAAAATACGGCGCATGATTTTGCCAGAACGGGTTTTGGGCAGTGAATCGGTCCAGTGCAGTACATCGGGAGTTGCAATTGGGCCAATCTCTTTTCGTACCCAATCTTTGACCTCTTTGTGCAACTCGGCACTGGGGTAGACGCCATCATTTAAGGTGATGTAAGCATAAATGGCTTGGCCTTTAATATCGTGTGGAACGCCGACAATCGCCGCTTCTGCAATTTTATCAAAAGCAACCAAAGCTGATTCAATTTCCGCGGTGCCCATGCGGTGGCCAGAAACGTTTAACACGTCATCCACGCGGCCCGTTATCCAGTAGTAGCCATCCTCATCACGGCGTGCGCCATCACTGGTGAAATACATACCTTTGAAGGTTGAAAAATAGGTTTGTTCAAAACGGTCATGATCGCCATAAACGGTGCGCATTTGGCCCGGCCATGAATCTAAAATAACCAAGTTACCTTCGGCAGCCCCTTCAATGATGTTGCCCATGTTATCGACCAAGGCTGGTTGCACGCCAAAGAATGGCCGTGTGGCCGAACCCGGTTTAAGTGCCGTCGCGCCCGGCAGTGGCGTAATTAAAATGCCACCCGTTTCGGTTTGCCACCATGTATCGACAATCGGTGATTTTTCGTTACCGATGGTTTTGTAGTACCACTCCCACGCTTCTGGGTTAATCGGTTCTCCCACCGAACCCATAATGCGCAAACTGGTGCGTGACGTCTCTTTGACGGCTTCATTGCCTTTCGCCATCAAGGCGCGAATAGCGGTCGGCGCAGTGTAAAGAATGTTGACTTGGTGTTTATCCACCACTTGACTCATGCGGTTGGTGTCTGGGTAGTTGGGAACCCCTTCAAACAGAACGGTTTTTGCGCCATTGGCCAAAGGACCGTAAACCAAGTAGGTGTGGCCAGTGATCCAGCCCACATCGGCGGTACACCAAAACACTTCGCCCGGCTGGTAGTCAAACACATATTTGAAGGTCATCGCCGCGTAAACAAGGTAGCCACCGGTTGTGTGCAGCACACCTTTGGGTTTACCCGTTGAACCAGAGGTATAGAGAATGAAGAAGGGATCTTCCGCTTTCATGGCTTCGGCTGGGCAGTGGTCGGAAGCTTTTGCGGTTGCTTCATGCCACCACACATCACGATGTTCGTGCCAGTCAATTTGGCCACCAGTGCGTTTAAAGACGATCACTTTGCTGATGTTTTTCACTTCAGGGTGGGTCAAGGCTTCATCGACGTTTTTCTTCAAGGGCACAGCGCGACCGCCACGTACACCTTCGTCGGCGGTGATGACTATTTTGGAATCGGAATCAATGATACGACCGGAAAGGGCTTCCGGTGAAAAGCCACCAAACACCACAGTATGCACTGCGCCTATTCGAGTACAAGCGAGCATCGCAACGGCTGCTTCTGGCACCATTGGCATGTAAAGACAGACCACATCTCCTTTGCGAACTCCTTGATCTTTTAACACATTAGAAAAGCGACACACTTGTTGATGGAGTTCTTTAAAGGTGAGGGTTTTATCGTCAGCCGGATCGTCACCTTCCCAGATAATCGCCACTTCATCACCACGAGTGGCAAGGTGGCGATCGATGCAGTTGGCGGAGACGTTTAATGTGCCATCTTCAAACCAGCGAATATCTACATGGCCAGTATCAAACGAGGTTTGTTTCACTTGAGTGAAAGGCTTAATCCAATCCACAATCTTGCCGTGTTCACTCCAGAAGCCTTCTGGGTCGGTCACTGATTGTTGGTACATCGCTAGGTAAGTGTCATTATCCGCATGTGTTTTGGCTTTGATGTTCTCTTTTACCGGATAAACGTGGGCTTCACTCATTGCTTTTCTCCTTGTGAATTTGAACAATTTCCCTGTTGATTGGCGATCAAATTGCGCTGAAAGGAAAATCTGTATGTGGGTAACTGTCAGTCAGAGTGCGATTTTCTACAATTAGACTTTAGGATGAGTGTGGGGTAAGTGCTAGCGCGAGTAAGGTGCAACAAAGGGAGGCAGATCACCTTTGGTCAAGCGCACAAACACTAATGCCGCGGCGATGGCATCTTGTAGCGCGTCGTGTTTATCCTGCATCGGCAAGTCGAGATGGCGACAAATCGCCTCTAAGCTGAGGTCGATGTACGCGTTCGGCAGCATTCTCTCTAACTGATCATGATAGATTTGACTTACTTCGATGAGGGCATTGGGCAGTGGAAAGCCTAAATGTCGCCGGCAAGCGAGGTCGAGGATTTTTTTGTCATAGCGAATGTGGTAGCCCACTAAAGGTCGGTTGCCGATAAAGTCTAATAGGTGAGTGATGGCCTCTTGCTCGTCGATGCCATCGACCAGATCTTGATGGCGAATTTTGTGGATTTTGACTGAACCCGAGTCGAGCGATTGTGGCGCGCTCAAACGCACTTCAAATGGCTGGCTGGTTAAAATACGGTTGTCGATAATTTTGGTGGCGGCAATCGTCACTAACTCGGCGCGATTCGGGTCAAGGCTGGTGGTTTCGCAATCGAGCGATACATATTCCCCTTGCATCGGCGTTGCAAACAGCGGCTGATAAGGCGAGTCTTTTAGTTTGTGAAACCAATAATGGCGTGTAAACCAATTCAATTTTCAGACTCCACTATTCGCGAATTTGATAGTGATAGCCAAGCCACTGCTTGAATTTTTTCACCACGTGTAAACTGTGCCTGAGCAGGTCACGCTCGGTTCGGTCGAGCTGTTTTAAATCGAGTTTATTGGTGCTGTGTTGATTGCTCAGTTGCTGAGCTAAGCGCAATTTAAAGAACTGTTTGAGCGCTTCACTGAGATTATCGGCGGTTTCTTTTTCCAAAACCCGTTGCTCTACTAGCGCCTCGATGCGTTCAAAGGTGTTGTTTTGTTGAACTTGATGTTCAAGGCTTAGGGCGCGAATGCCATGCACAATCGGGAAAATGCCACCTTGTTTAATATCTAAGCCAGATTTGGAGTGTTTTACGGTGCCAAACAGCGTGAGTGGCACAGAAAAACTCAGCGCGGGGCGAGTAAACTCCATCAAAATCAATTCTTGGTCGGCCATTAAATGGCTCAAGTGCTGTTTAATAGGGGCCAATAAGTGTTTGTTGCCCGCGACAGCATGTGCGTCGGCCATGATCGCAATGTCCATCACTTGCTCGGGTTTGGCCGCTTTCACCCATTGGCTAAGCGTTGTTTTCCACTCAGTTTGGCTTTTAACCCATTTGGGATTATTGACCATCACATTGCCCGGACAAAGCGGATAGCCGAGCTGCTGTAAGGTGTGGGTGAGCGTGTCCATGACCACCCCCATTTGATGCCACTGCAAGCCATCTTTGATGATCAGCGCGTTATCTTGGTCGGTTTTGAGGATCTGCTCTCCACGGCCTTCGGAGCCGAGTACGATCAAGCAGCAGTGATCATGCAGCGCGGGCGGCACAACCAACTGAAAGGCTTTTTCGATGATCTGTTCATTGACCGCTGAAATCAGCTCCATAATAAAACGAGTGCGAATGCCATTGTTGATTAGGCTTTCAACCAGTTGCCGCTGTTTGTTGGAGGCAAGAGCTAGCTCTTCCACGCAGTTGGCGCGAGCAATACTTAACGTCAGCACGTGAGAATGAGTGGAGAAAGCACTGAGAATTTGTGTCATGTCCAGCATGCCAACGGCTTGATGGCCATCACACACCATCACTCGTTTTATGCGGTTGCGCGTCATGGCGATCATCGCATTAAACAGAAAATCGCCATCGTTGATGTGCAGCACAGGAAAGGTAGCAATTTCCCCAACAGGGGTATCGAGCGGATGGTTATCGAGCATAACGGAATGAAGCATATTGGTGCGCGTGACGATAGCATAGGGGTGCGCACTGGGGTTTTCGATTAAGCGTTGATCATGCTCAGCAAGACGAACTAAGGCCGCATCAACTCCGTTATCGCGTAATTGCTGGGTCACTTGGTTGAGCGGTTGATCTGGGTTTAAAATCATCGGTGGATGGTAAATCGAGTCATCCACCTTAGTTAAAATAAATTCGGCTAAATTCTTTTGCTGGTGTGCTACATCAAGCAGAGCTTGGCGTTTGGCGAGATTATTGTCGAAGTAGGCGGCGAACTGACCGTTGTCATTATACAGTTCGAGAAAGACGGCTTTCGGCAGCAGATAGCTTAAGGTATCTTCCAGCGCCACGTACTGATGCTTGGCTTTTTCTTCAAACAGTGCGCGTACATCAAACATGTCATCGTTGGCGTAGTGAGCAAAAATCTCTTTGCCATCTGGCGAGCGTTCTTCGACCGCGCCTTTGATCAGTACGTGCAGATACACGCAGGGTCTGTCACTGGCCTGCAGCTGATCGTTGCTACGAAAATACGCTACATCCAAGGATGAGCGAAGTCGCTGTTGCTGCGGCAATGTTAAGCGGTCAAAGGGCGGTGACTGCATGTTGAATTTGTCAGGCATAACGATCGTCACTCAGAAGAAATTCCTATCTAAGTGTGACAAAAATCGCCACTACCTCCAGACGACTTTGGTCTAATGAGTGATATGACCCGCAAGGTTGTGAATAAGGAAACAGATTTATCAGTAAACTTCCCTTTTTAGAATCTTAAACTGCCTGCATAATACGGCCGTTTTCTCTCCCTCGTTTTGTTCAGGATGAATCATGCTTAACCCCTCTCCATATGGTTGGATATCGCAGTACTTTATTGGTTTCTTCTTTGCGTATGGCGTTTACTTGCCATTTTGGGCGCTGTGGTTTGAAACCCAAGGTGTGTCTGCAACCGATATTGGCGTATTAATCGGTATGGGCTTTGCCACGCGTTGCGTCGCTAATTTGGTGATTACGCCGCGTATCCATAAGGCCGAGCTTCTTCTACCAGCACTGCGTTGGTTAAGTTTGGCGGCGTTTTTATTTATTGGTTTTCACTTCTTTACGGGCGGCAGTTTCTGGCTGATGGCGTTAGCTACTGTGTTGTTTAACCTTTGCTGTGGCCCCGTGGTGCCGCTATCCGATGCGATGGCTAACTATTATGCACGCTTAAAAATGCTCGATTATGGTCGCACTCGCTTATGGGGGTCGGTGGCTTTTATCGCTGGTTCTACTGTGGTTGGCGTACTTGTGGCACGTTATGGTTCTGACATGATCCTCTACACCGCCTTGGCTGGGGTGTTTGTTTCACTATTGATTAGCTTGCGCAATCCCAACCCAATGCCCGTGACGGTTGGTGATGCACATGCCGTCCGACCTAAACTGACGCAGTTATTGTGTGAGTGGCCAGTGATAAAATTCTTGATTTTAGCGGCGCTAATACAGGGCAGTCACGCGGCGTATTACAGTTTCAGTTCGATTCACTGGAAAGCGGCGGGGCATTCGGAAGAGCTGATTGGCTATTTATGGAGTTTAGGGGTTGCCGCTGAAGTCGCGGTATTTGCGCTCAGCAAACGCCTTTTTTCAGGCTGGTCACTACGCACATTATTTGTTGTCGCGTCGATTGGGGTTGTGGTGCGTTGGACGTTAATGGCGTCGACCACCGCGCTGCTTGCGCTAGGGACGATTCAACTGCTACATGGGGTGACGTTTGCGATGGCGCATATAGCGGCGATTCAATACATTCAGCACGCACCGCAAAGCAAAATGGTGGCTATGCAAGCGCTGTATAACGCCATTCCACTTGGGGCATTTATTGCTTTGATGACCACCTTGAGTGGCTGGGGTTATGAACGCTGGGGCGCTAATGTATTTTGGGCGATGGCGGCAATGGGCATTTTGGCGCTGTTGATTAAAGTCGAACCCACATCATCCAATGAGTCAGGTACTGAGGTAATCAAAGCTGAGCCTGAAGCACAGAATTAACCTTAACTGATTGAGATTAAAAATTATCCTTAGTTAAATGAAGCCTCTTCTTTGAAGAGGCTTTTTTGAACCGATAAGGATATCAAATGCAAGGATGGATCGTCGTTCCCGTTTCGCTCGCTTACTTAGGCGTGCTGTTTCTCGTCGCTTGGTATGGTGATAGGCAAAGCCAATGGCTGGCGAAATGGCGACCGTGGATCTACAGCTTATCGATCGCGGTTTATTGCACCTCTTGGACTTTTTACGGCACTGTCGGTCAAGCGGCTAGCAACCCTTGGTCATTTCTGCCTATCTACATTGCGCCTATTTTAGTGTTTACCCTTGGCTGGCGTATGTTGGCGCGGCTGATTTTGATCGCGAAGCGCGAACATATTACCTCCATAGCCGATTTTATTGCTGCTCGCTACGGAAAATCGCAAGGATTAGCGGTAACCGTAACTTTGATTGCCGTGGTGGGCATTTTACCTTACATCGCCTTGCAACTGCGCGGCATCACTATGGGGCTTGAGATTGTCGCCCCCAACCTCGCTACGCAATTTGGTTATCAGAATTATCACGTCTCGTGGTTTGTGGTCGCGGCTTTAGCGCTATTTACTATGCTGTTTGGTACACGGCATATTGATAACACCGAGCACCACCGCGGCATGATGATGGCGATTGCATTTGAATCGATTGTTAAATTGGTCGCTTTTTTAACCGTGGGCGGTTTCATCATTTATCTGGCTTCAAGCCGTGAAACGGTTGATCTAAGTGCGATTGCTCAGCAGACGTATCAAGCGCCCAACTGGCCAACGCTGTTGATCCACACCGTATTAACCATGATGGCGATCATCTGTTTACCGCGTCAGTTTCATACCATGGTGGTAGAAAATGAACGCGCGCAAGATCTACACACGGCGCGCTGGTTATTTCCTCTTTACCTGACTTTGATGGGGTTATTTGTTCTACCTATTGCATGGGTTGGGCAAAGTTTGTTAAGCGGCAGCCCTGCCGATACTTATGTACTCAGCGTGCCTATGTCGGTGGGCGCAGAGCAGATAGCCTTACTGGCGTTTTTAGGTGGCACATCAGCGGCCAGCGGCATGGTGATTGTCTCGACCATCGCATTGGCTATCATGGTTTCTAATGATTTGGTGATGCCGCTTCTGTTGCGCCGCATGCGCTTAACTCAGCGCAACTACCGTCATTTATCTGGGTTGTTGCTCAACATCCGCCGCGGGTTGATTCTATTGCTGCTGCTTGGCGCTTGGGGTTTTTATCAGGCGTTGGATGCGATTGGTTCTTTATCGGCGATCGGTTTTCTCTCATTTGCGGCGATTACCCAATTTGCCCCTTCATTGATTGGTGGCATGTACTGGCGTGAAGGCAACCGTAAAGGCGTTTATGTTGGATTGGTGGTCGGTTTTACTGTGTGGCTAGTAACCTTAATGAGCCAAACCGACATGCTGGCGGGCGATGCACAAAGTAACGTTCTGTTATGGATGATCACCCCGCCGGATTGGTTGGTGCAGATGGGGCTGAAAAACTCAGATTGGGGCATGATGCTCAGTGTTGCGCTCAACACATTCTGCTACGTTATTGTCTCTATGGTGACTCGTCCGAGTTTGAGTGAGCGTTTACAATCGGCCTCTTTTGTCGGTACGCCGCTGCCTGAGAGTGAGAATCTCAGCTTGTATCAAAGCCGCGTGACAGTGGCTGAGCTTGAAATGTTGGCCGCTCGTTTTGTGGGGCGCACTCGCGTTCGCACTGCCTTTCGCCAATATTGGAGCCAGCAGAGAGAGACGTTACTACCTAACCAACAAGCGCCATCTACCTTAATCCGTCATACAGAGAGAGTGCTGGCGGGGGTGTTTGGTGCTTCTTCGGCCAAATTGGTGCTCACTTCCGCGCTGCAAGGACGCAACATGCAGCTTGAGGAAGTGGCGACCATTGTTGATGAAGCATCCGAACTGTACGACTTTAGTCGCGGCTTATTGCAAGGGGCCATTGAGCATATTGGTCAAGGAATTACCGTGGTCGATAAAAAGCTACGGCTGGTGGCGTGGAATCAACGCTATCTCGAACTGTTTGAGTTTCCCGCTGGGCTGATTCAAGTGGGGCGGCCGATTGCGGATGTGATACGGCACAACGCGCAACACGGATTATGCGGCCCTGGTGACCCTGAGGATCACGTGCGGCGGCGGGTGTATCACCTTGAGCAAGGAACCAGACACACTTCGGCGCGTATTCGTCCTGATGGACGAGTTATTGAAGTGCAAGGCAACCCGATGCCGGGCGGCGGGTTTGTGATGAGCTTTAGCGACATCACCGTTTTTCGCGAGGCGGAGCAGGCATTAAAAGAGGCTAATGAGACCTTGGAAGAGCGCGTGCACCAACGCACCCTAGAGCTTGAAACCCTCAACAAACGCTTGGTGGCGGCAACTCAAAAATCAGACCAAGAATCGCAATCAAAATCGCGCTTTTTGGCCGCCGTCAGCCACGATTTAATGCAGCCGTTGAACGCTGCGCGCCTGTTCGCTTCCTCGCTCTCGGAAGTGGCTAAAGAGACGGAAGTGAAAACGTTGGCGGGTTATATAGAGAGTGCTCTGGGCGCGGCTGAAGATCTGATTGGTGATTTGCTGGATATTTCACGTTTAGAGTCCGGCAAGCTCGATGTGCATTCTCATAGCTTTGCTATTAATGATGTATTTTCGAATCTTAACGCTGAATTTAGCGCTTTAGCTAAGCAGCAAGGGATTGATTTTAAAGTGATCCCATCCTCGCTCTATGTGATGTCTGACCCTAAATTATTGCGTCGTGTGGTACAAAACTTTCTCACTAACGCGTTTCGCTATAACCCTAAAGGTAAAGTGGTGCTGGGTGTACGCCGAGTGCGAGATCAGGTCAGGATTGATGTTTGGGATAACGGCATTGGTATCGAGCAAGATAAGCAGCAAGAAATCTTCGAAGAGTTTAACCGTGGTAGCCAAGTCCGTTCTGACCAAGGTTTGGGGCTCGGTTTAGCGATTTCAAAAGGCATTGCATATGTGCTGGGTCATGAAATTTCGATGCGCTCTTGGCATGGAAAAGGCAGCGTGTTTTCGCTCTCTTTGACGCGAGCTGAACCTGTCAAACAGGCTCCGACCCTGGCGATAGAGCAAGGTATGCCATCTGATCTCAATCATCTGCGCGTACTGTGTGTGGACAACGAAGCTGATATTTTAGTCGGCATGAACGATCTGCTCGTAAGGTGGGGGTGTGATGTCAAAGTAGCAGCGGACTTACTGCAAAGCCTGAAAGCATTAGAAAACAATTGGTTGCCTGATGTTATTTTGTCGGATTACCGCTTAGATAATGGTCGCACTGGTTTAGAAGTGTTGCAGCAGTGTCGCTTGCGGCTTGGAGATAGCTTTGAAGGGGTCATCATCAGCGCTGATCGCACTGAAGAGATGATGGATGCGATTAAATCCAATGGCTTTAGCTTTATTCCCAAACCAATAAAACCACTCAAACTGCGCGCGCTGTTGAATCGAGTCAATTAAGCATGCAGCATAAAGCCGATGCGTGGGCATCGGCTTTATGGTTGTTATCACACTTCACTGCGGAGCGAACATCGAGCATGACGCTCGCAGGTGAAGATTAGTGGTCGTGAGCTTGCCCCGCGCCTTTCGGGAAGCGGATTGACTCCACCATTTCTTGCACTTCGGTTGGAACTTCTGCGGTAAATTTATTCACCACAATCGATACCACGAAGTTCAAACACATACCTAACGTACCAATGCCTTCAGGGCTGATACCAAACAACCAGTTATCTGGCGTGCTGGCTGCCGGGTTAATGAATTTGAAGTAGATGATGTAGGTTGCAGTAAAGATAATCCCTGCGACCATGCCCGCGATCGCGCCTTCTTTATTCATCTTCTTGTAGAAGATGCCCAAAATAATGGCCGGGAAGAAGGAGGCGGCTGCCAATCCGAAGGCAAACGCTACCACCTGAGCCACAAAACCCGGTGGGTTAATGCCTAGGTAACCAGCACCCACAATCGCAATGATGGCGGCTAAGCGTGCGGCTAACAGCTCTTGTTTATCGGTCATGTTTGGTTTGAAGCCTTTCTTCAATAAGTCGTGAGAAATTGACGTCGAGATAACCAATAAAAGACCTGCAGCTGTCGAAAGCGCAGCAGCTAAACCCCCAGCTGCGAGCAAGCCAACCACCCAGTTTGGCAGTTTTGCCAGTTCAGGAGACGCCAATACGATGATGTCACGGTTAATGTTCATCTCGTTGCGCTCATCGCCAGAGTAGAACATACGACCGTCGTTGTTCTTATCTTTCCAGCTTACAAGGCCAGTATTCTCCCAGTTCTTAAACCAAGTAGGCGCGTCTGTTGCGGGTACGCCTTGCATGTCTGGGCCATTAATGGTCTCAATCATGTTCACGCGAGCAAAAGCAGCAACACCTGGCGCTGTGGTGTATAACAAAGAGATGAACAGCAATGCCCAACCTGCTGAGATACGCGCATCACGCACTTTAGGCACAGTGAAGAAGCGAATAATGACGTGAGGAAGACCAGCAGTACCCACCATCAAGGCTGCGCAGATAAAGAACACGTCAACCGTGCTCTTGTTGCCTTCGGTATAAGCGGTGAAGCCGAGCTCTTGAGTTAAGCCATCGAGTTTATCGAGTAGGTAAACATCGGTACCGGTAATGGTTGAGCCCATACCAATTTGTGGCAGAGGGTTACCTGTCATCATGATCGAGGTGAAAATGGCGGGAACAAGGAAGGCGAAAATGAGCACGCAGAACTGTGCAACTTGCGTATAAGTGATGCCTTTCATGCCACCGAGTACCGCATAGAAAAACACGATCCCCATACCGATGACGATACCAACGTTAATATCCACTTCGAGGAAGCGAGAGAATACCACGCCGACGCCGCGCATTTGCCCCGCAACATAAGTAAACGAGATAAAGATGGCGCAAAATACCGCCACCATACGCGCGGTTTTTGAGTAGTATCGCTCACCGATAAAATCTGGCACGGTGAACTGGCCAAATTTACGCAAGTAAGGTGCAAGGCAAAGTGCCAATAACACATAGCCGCCTGTCCAGCCCATCAAGTACACGGTACCATCATAGCCAATGAACGAGATGATACCCGCCATTGAGATAAATGAAGCGGCTGACATCCAGTCCGCTGCGGTTGCCATGCCGTTGGCAACAGGGTGAACACCACCGCCAGCAACATAGAATTCACTGGTCGATCCTGCACGGGCCCAAATGGCAATGCCGATATAGAGTGCAAACGTAATACCGACCAGAATAAACGTCCAAGTTTGAATATCCATTTCGTAAACCTCTTAGTCTTCCTGCACGTTGTATTTCTTGTCGAGCGCATTCATGCGCACAACGTAAATAAAGATCAAGGCGACAAAGGTATAGATGGACCCTTGTTGTGCGAACCAGAACCCTAGTTTGAACCCGCCTAAATGAATCGTATTAAGTGCGTCGACGAAAAGAACGCCTGCACCATATGATACCAAGAACCACACTGCCAGCAGTGAGCCCATAATTCCCAAGTTTTCCTTCCAGTAGGCTTGAGCATGTTCGGTTGATTGGAACGCCATGACCTTCTCCTTCGGTTTTTATATCGTAGTGTTAATTTAATGTTACGAAATTAAGATAGCAGTGAAAGGGTGGTGGGTCTGTGCAACTTTAGTCGGGAGGTTGTTTTTTCCAATTCATTGTAACTAAATGAAATGCCTCAATTTAGAAGGTCTTTCTTATGTTGAATAAATGTTAAATTAGCCAAAAGTATAAGATCATAAGCTCTTGATTGGAAAATCGCTCATGGCGAGTTAACGATTTTTTATGTGGTTGGTTATTCATGCCGCGATAAAAACGATCAATGTTTACATAAAGTTGTCTTAAAAACGGATTAAACTAAGGCACAATGGAACGCGAATTTATGTTGGTTATTCAATCAATAATAATTAAATCAATAAGGAAGGAATATGGATGCAATCGCTATCAATGGTTTTTTTCTCGTAGGTGCTTTGCTGATTGCATTAAGTGTGTTGTTAAGTCCAGTCTCTTCTAAGTTAGGAATTCCTATTCTGCTCGTTTTTTTATTGGTGGGTATGTTGGCTGGGGAGGATGGCCCCGGTGGCATCTTATTTGATAATTATCCGATTGCTTATTTAGTCAGTAACTTAGCGCTTGCCATCATCCTATTAGATGGCGGCATGCGTACCCGTGTTGCCAGTTTTCGGATTGCCTTTTGGCCGTCAGTTTCGTTAGCGACGTTTGGGGTGGCGATCACCACCATTCTCACCGGCTTGATGGCGGCATGGCTGTTTAATTTGGAATTAGTGCAAGGTATTTTGGTGGGTGCGATTGTTGGCTCAACCGATGCGGCGGCGGTTTTTTCCCTGCTTAAAGGGAGAAGCTTGAATGAGCGCGTCGGTTCAACGTTAGAGATTGAATCGGGCACTAACGATCCAATGGCGGTGTTTTTAACCGTGACATTAATTGCGGTACTGGGTAGCCAAGGCGATGATCTCAGCGCAGGATTCTTGCTGCTGAGTTTTATCCAGCAATTTGGTCTCGGGGCTTTATTTGGATTAGCCGGAGGTTGGCTGCTCTGGAAGCTGATTAATAGCAATCAACTTCCAGAAGGGCTCTATTCCATTTTGGCCATCAGTGGCGGTTTGATTATCTTTGCGCTGTCCAATTCACTCGGCGGCAGTGGTATTTTATCCATCTACTTGACGGGTTTATTGCTGGGCAATAAACCGACTCGTTGCCGCTATTCCATTTTGAACGTACTGGATGGGATGACGTGGCTTAGCCAAATTGGCATGTTCTTGGTACTTGGGTTATTGGTCACACCTTCTGAATTGCTGACCATTGCGGTGCCGGGCTTTGCGCTCGCCTTTGGTATGATTTTGTTTGCGCGCCCCATTTCTGTATGGATTGGTTTATTGCCATTCAAAGCATTTACTGCGCGTGAAAAGTGGTTTATCTCTTGGGTTGGACTGCGCGGCGCTGTACCCATTATTTTAGCTGTTTTCCCAATGATGGCCGGTTTGCCGAATGCGCAGCTCTATTTCAACTTAGCTTTCTTCGTGGTGATGGTGTCGCTAGTGGTACAAGGGGGAACCTTGATGAAAGCGGCCGCTTTGGCTCGCGTTGAACTACCGCCCAAACCTGAGCCAATTTCACGTACCGGTGTTGAGATATACCCGTGCAGCGAATGGGAAATGTTGGTCTATAAACTCAAACAAGATAAATGGTGTATTGGTGAGCCATTACGCAATCTCTCAATGCCTGAAGGAACACGTATTACCGCTGTGTTTCGTGACGAGCAACTGCTTCACCCATCGGGCAGCACCAAGTTGCAAGAGGGCGATGTCTTGTGCGTGTTAGCACAGGAGAAAGATCTCGAATCACTGAGCAACCTATTCAGTGAAGCGCCAGAAAAAGCCTCGTTAGAGCGCTTCTTTGGTGACTTCTTTTTGGATGTGGATGCAAAACTCGTTGACGTTGCTGCCTATTATGGTTTGACGATTGAGCACCTCAATCAAGAGATGACGCTCAACGATTTGCTGATCCAAGAGCTCGGAGCCACACAAGTACTGGGTGACCATTTTGAATGGCAAGGTCTGTATCTGGTCGTGGCGGACGTGGCCGATTGGCAAGCAACCAAAGTCGGTTTGCGATTACCTTTAGAAGAGACGTTAGATGAAGCGAGCGAGTAGCCGACTACTCGCCCAACTCATTGAGTAAAATTACTGCTTGAGTGCGGTTTTTAACCCCAAGTTTACGGAAAATAGCCGTCATGTGCGCTTTGATGGTCGCCTCAGAAACATTAAGCTCATAGGCGATTTGTTTGTTGAGTAGCCCATCGGAGAGCATGCCTAATACTTTGTATTGTTGCGGGGTTAAGGCGGCAATTTTCTTGGTTAAATCATTGCATGCGGCGTGATTGGCAATTAGCCCTTCAGGGAAAAATGGGTCACCGGCTAGGACTTGATTGAGCGCCGAGATCAGCGCGCGCATGTCACTCGATTTAGGAATAAAACCAAAGGCACCGTGGCTTTTTACTTGCGCCACCACCGAAGGTTCTTCACTGGCTGAAATCACCACAATCGGTAAATCAGGGTATTCGGCTCGCAAGTGAATGAGCCCTGACATCCCATTTGCGCCTGGCATTTTGAGATCCAACAATAGCAAATCCACATCGCTCTGTTTGGTTAATAAGGCTAACAGGGCATCTAGCGAATCCGCTTCCAATAAATTGGCACCGCTTATCGCCATATGCACCGATTGAAATAGCGCATTGCGAAACAGAGGGTGGTCGTCAGCAATGATGATGGTGTAGGTCGAATCCATGACGTTTTACACTTTTAGCAATGTCGTTAAATCGATTATTGACCGCGATCTCTCACTGAACAATCTTTATGCGCTAAAAGTCTGAACTGTATCCACTTTTTGTCTGATACTTAGTAGTGACTGAGCCTGATCTGAGAGTGGTGCATGCCAAGCGGTTCGAGAAGAAGTGATGGCGTTCACGCGCGATTATTGCCGATTGTTGCAATGGCTTGCTCAAACAGGCGGCAATAATCGGTAAACCTTAAAGCTGGTGGGCGGTGAGGTGCGCTAAAAAGCGATCGGCTGGCATAAAACCGCTGATACGTGCGTTTGAAACGCGTTCACCTTGCGCATTCCAAAAATCAATCGTCGGTAACCCTAGCACGTTCATCGCCTTGAGTAGCTCAATATCTTGTGGCTGATTTTTGGTGACGTCCGCTTGCAATAGCACAAAGTTTTGCAGTTTCTGCGCGACCTCTTGCTGATGGAAAGTGTACTTTTCAAACTCTTTACACGCCACGCACCAGTCGGCGTAGAAATCGAGCATGACGGGTTTACCTGCTAATTTGGCTTGGCTCAACTGCAAGTTGAGCTCGGCAATATTATTCACCCGAATGAACTCGACATGGCTACGGCTTGCTAGGTTGGTTTGTTCTGGCTTAAACCACACATCCAGTGCAGGTTGCGCTGAAGCAAACAGACCCAATACCGCAATAATGCCAACCATGCTCTGTTTCCAGCCACCAAACGGCAAGCTGTTTTTACAATGATAGAGCCAACCAAACGCGGCGATCCCAAGCGCAGACCAGAGCGCCGTTGACCACATTGGTGGCAATAAGCGTTCAAGTAAGAAGATCGGCGCAGCCAGTAAAATAAAGCCAAATAGTGTTTTTACTCTCTCCATCCAGCCACCGGCTTTGGGGAGTAGTTTGTTACCAAACACGGCGACCAAAATCAGCGGAATCCCCATGCCCATTGCTAAGGCATACAGTGCAATCGCCCCCGTGAATAGGTCGCCACTTTGCGCGACATACAGCAGCGCGCCAGAGAGAGGCGCGGTGGTGCACGGTGAGCAAACCAAACCGGAAATCGCGCCCATGGCAAACACGCCAAGACTGTTCCCGCCTTGCTGCTTATTACTCAGGCTGCTTAGCCACGTCTGCACTTTGCTTGGCAGTTGCAAGGTATAAACGCCAAACATCGACAGGGCGAGTAGCACAAATAGGGTACTGAGGCCAATCAGTACATAAGGGTGCTGCATCGCGGCTTGAAATTGTAACCCAGCCGAAGCGACGACTAGGCCAAGCACGGTATAAGTGAGCGCCATACCTTGCACGTAAATAAACGATAAAATCAACGCGCGCCGTGGTGAAAGTTGGCCACGGCCAAGCACGATACTGGTGAGGATTGGGTACATAGGGAGAACGCAAGGGGTAAAGGCTAGGCCAACGCCAAGTGCTAAAAAGAGCAGCGGTGTCCACCAAGAATCGGCGAGGCGGTTTGCTAGCCCGTCTTGTTCAGCCACGGGCGCTTTTGGCGAATCTGTTTCGATTTTCGCTACATTGGCCGCCGTGTTGTTGTCAGAGCCAGTATCGCTTGCCACAGCTTGAAGGTCGATAATTCGCGTTTCTGGTGGGTAGCAAAAGCCCGCTTCTGCACACCCTTGGTACTGGATAATTAATTTGGCGTTCGCTGCTGCACTGAGGAGCGGTATGTCGACAAACAGTGGCTCAGTATAAATCTTCACATCACCAAAAAATTCATCGTGATATGGCTGACCATCGAGCATCTCGATTTCACCAAGCTGCGCATTTTCGGCGCTGATACTGATCCGATCTTGGTAGAGGTAATAGCCCTGCTTGACCTGCCAATCTAAGAAGATCTGCTTACCTTGCTGCTCGGCATGAAAAGGAAACGCTTGGTCAACTGGGACAAATTGATTGTCGGCTGAGGCCAAACCGAGGTTGTTACCACTATTGAATGGATTGTCATTGCCGAAGACCGCCAACGCAGGTTGGGAAAGTGTCAGCAGAGCTAGCAGTACAAAGGAAAAGAGTAGGCGCATACAAAAATCGAGTCTTCATTAGGTGAGTGTCATCTTAACCCAATCAGACCGCTTTTCGGCGCAATAAGTTTCACAGTGATGGAAAAATCGTCGCTGATGAGGCAGTGAAGCGAGAAAAGCCAAGTGAGGTTGTGGACCTCACTTGGCTGGGCGATGGGGGTTAAGCGACACCTAGGCGAGTTTTCACCACCGCTTCACACGCTTCAATATTATTGATGTCTTTGGGAATAATAAGCACAGTGTCATTACCACCGACCGTTCCTAAAATCTCAGTGTGGGGATCAATATCAACCAATCGCGCGACCAATTGAGCACTTCCAGGATGAGTTTTTACCACCACAGTGGATTGATTGTGAGTGATAAACTCAATTTGTGAGGCGATAGATGACTCAACACGCACTGGCGCGGTTTCGACCGTAATGCAGTACACTTTTTTCCCGCACGCATTTTGCACTTTCACCACACCAAGTTGGGAAAGCAAGCGTGACACAGTGGATTGGCTAATGCCTTCGTAGCCGAGCTCTATTAGCCTGAGTCGTAGCTCATTTTGGTTAGCAAAACTTTGTTGTTGTAGGATTTTTTTACAAGCGGAAGCTAACGTTTTGTCATCGGTTTGCATTGCGCCGTGGGGGATTTTTCTGTTCACGGGCGGTTCCTTTTATACACGCTACTGCGTCTGGGGTATCGGTGATCCTTACCATGCCAGCACACTCCCAAAGCCATAGAGTGTGAGTTCACGTTATGTTTGACGCCAATGGCGCAACGGTTGAGCATTGCTCTTTCCCCTCTATAAGTGGTGGGGGATTATTATTGATGCTTGTAGCTTAACATTAATCAATGTGTCGCTTTTTGCGGGGGATCACCAAATAATAAACTAGATTATCGATTGATTTTTGGCGTTTTATGTTGATTTGATGGAATAATATGCACGGAAATATGCAAGATTCGTAAGTTGGTCCAGCGCCGAGTTAGGACGCTGGAGGCTGGCAGGGCTGTAAACGCGATGGATGCGCGCTTAGTGCTGTTTTAGCAACGTTCAGTCATGATTTCGCGAGAGAATACTTTCTCACAATAGTGGCATTTGAGATGCACATTCTCTTGTTTGAGTTGCACTTTAAAGCGGCTCTCAACAGGCTCGCCATGAGAGATGCAGTTGCTGTTTGGGCAACGAAATACGCTGTCAATTCGCTCTGGCAAAGTGAGGGTCAGTTTGTTGACCACTTTATACTCTTCAATTTGATTGACGGTGGCTTTCGGGGCATACAGTGCTAATTGGTTCGCTTGCTCTTTGGTGAGATAAAGGTTTTCTATTTTAATCAGATCTTTATTACCTAACGCAGAAGAGGGTAGGTTTAGGCCAATCGTCACACGTTGATTGGTTTCATTTAACTTAAACAAAGAGAGAATTTTGATCCCAAGGTTGGCAGGGATATGGTCAATCACGCTACCGTTACGAATCGCTTCAACTTGCAATTGGGTCTCTTTTACCATGATGTTATCTCCTACTTATAAGGTTGGGTTAAGAACAAGGGCTAATAAAGCTTCACGCGCATAAACGCCGTTTTCGGCTTGTTGGAAATAGTAGGCGTAAGGTGTTTTATCGACATCGGTGGTGATTTCATCGACCCGAGGCAGTGGGTGCAGCACTTTTAAATTGTGGCGCGCTTCTTTTAATGTTTCTGCGGTTAAGATGTAAGCCGATTTCATATGTGCGTATTCGGATGCATCAAAGCGCTCTTTTTGTACGCGCGTCATGTACAGCACATCCAGTTCAGGCACGACCTCTTCAATGCTGGCGTGCAAACTAAACGCAATGCCAGCCTCTGAGAGCTCTTCGCAAATGTAATCCGGCATCGCCAGCACTTCTGGGGCGATAAAAAAGAAACGTACATTGTTGAATTTCGATAAGGCTTGGGTGAGCGAATGGACGGTGCGGCCATATTTTAAGTCGCCGACGAACGCGACGTTAAGGTTATCGAGCCTGCCTTGCGTTTCATAAATGGAAAACAGATCGAGCAAGGTTTGAGTGGGATGCTGGTTAGCACCATCGCCACCGTTGACTACGGGAACGCCGTTGGAAAACTCAGAGGCTAAACGTGCAGCGCCTTCTTGTGGGTGGCGCATGACAAATGCATCGACATAAGAGGAAATAACTTGCACCGAGTCAGCTAAGGTTTCCCCTTTCTTGGCAAGTGACGTATTGCCGCCATTATCAAAACCAATCACTGTGCCGCCTAGGCGCTGCACTGCCGTTTCAAACGACAAACGGGTACGTGTAGAAGGTTCAAAGAAGCAGCTTGCCACCACTTTATTTTTGAGAAGTTCAGGGTTTGGTTCCGCTTTAAGCCTTGTTGCAGTTTCAACAATCAGCTCCAGTTCCGCGCGGCTCAGTTCTGGAATGGAAATGATGTGCTTGTTAAATAACGAATGCGCCATAACGTGTCTTCCCTCTGTATGGTTCGCTTTGGCTACTAGCCTTTGCGAAATTTTGCTTAAAAAAAAGCCCCCTAAAATAGGAGGCTTCAATAACGTTCAGAACAGAAAAACAAAACAGCTAACTCGACCGGCGCCGGGTGTAATGGATGGCGTTGATGGGGAGTGCTGCGGTTCATTTTCTGCTCCGTTTAGACAAATTGCGAAGGATTATACGGACAAAAAACACGCTGGCAATACTCTTTGGAAAATATCCAGAAAATGGATTTTTATGCGAAATTAGCTTGATTTCGATGTTATTTACTACGCGTTTACAGCTAAAGCATAAGCGCGATTTGTGAGTGTTATTGACTGAAAAAAAATGCGAGCTTTATTCAAGCTCGCATCGATTCAACATCAAAGAGATGAAGTAGACGATTCATTATCTACTATTCGTTACCTAAGTTAGTTACCTAAGGTGGCCACCATCACGGCTTTGATGGTGTGCATGCGGTTTTCAGCTTCATCGAACACGATGGAATGCTCAGATTCAATCACTTCATCGGTCACTTCAACGCCTTTGGCAAGCACTGGGTAGTTTTTCGCAAGCTCTTTGCCAACGGTGGTATCTTCGCCGTGGAAAGCAGGCAAGCAGTGCATGAATTTCACATGTGGGTTACCAGTGGCTTTTAACATCGCCATATTCACTTGGTAAGGCAGCATCAATTCAATGCGCTCTGCCCATGCTTCTTTCGCTTCGCCCATCGATACCCAAACATCGGTGTAAAGGAAATCACAGCCTTGAACGCCTTCTTGAACATCATCTGTGAGCGTAATTTTCGCGCCTGTTTGCTTTGCAATAGTGCGACATTCCGCGACTAATTCTTCGGTTGGCCAGAACGCTTTTGGTGCAACAAGGCGAATGTCCATGCCCATTTTCGCAGCGCCCACCATCAAGGAGTTACCCATGTTGTTGCGTGCATCACCGAGGTAGGCAAATTTCATTTCATGGAGGCGTTTGCCACGGCCATGTTCGATCATGGTAAGGAAATCAGCCAAAATTTGTGTTGGGTGGAATTCGTCAGTTAAGCCGTTCCATACTGGTACGCCAGCGTAGGCACCAAGCTCTTCAACGATCTCTTGACCAAAGCCGCGATATTCGATGCCGTCATACATGCGGCCTAAGACGCGCGCGGTATCTTTCATCGACTCTTTGTGGCCAATTTGTGAACCTGATGGGCCTAAGTAGGAGACTTGAGCACCTTGGTCAAACGCTGCTACTTCGAATGCACAGCGAGTGCGAGTTGAGGTTTTTTCAAAGATAAGTGCAATGTTTTTGCCTTTGAGACGAGGCTGCTCATAACCGTTGTATTTGGCTTTTTTCAGCTCAAGGGATAGAGCCAATAGGTGCTGGATTTCGCGTGGAGTGAAATCAAGAAGTTTTAGAAAGTTACGATTGCGTAAGTTAAAAGCCATGATCTTTTCCTCATTTGCAACGCTTGCTTCTGATGAGAGGGTGGAAGAAAGCGTTACTATTTGTTTAAAGTTAAAAACAGTTGTTTAAAGTTAAAAACAGATTCGGTTTATAAAATAGATTTTAAAAACAATGTCTTAGTCACGCGTAATGTTGGTGCCTGCTGTGCCTTCTAAGATGCGTAGGCCATCTTCTAACGCGCCGATCCCAACGACTTTCCCGCCTTGTTGAATGAATTCGCACGAGGCTTCAATTTTTGGCCCCATAGAACCAGCATCAAATTGATAGTTGGCAAGCTCACTCGGCGTTGTGCTGCGCAGCGCATGTTGGGTTGGTTTACCCCAATCAAGGTAAACGGCGTCAGCATCGGTCAAAATGAGCAGCGCGTCGGCGTTCAATTGTTTGGCAAGAAAGGCAGCAGACATGTCTTTGTCGATCACTGCTTCTACACCGACTAATTTGCCGTTTTCACGTTTGACTGGAATACCGCCACCACCGGTGCAAATCACTAAATGACCGGCGCTGATAAGCTGGGAAATCGCATCATGTTCGACGATGCCTATCGGTTGAGGACTCGGAACCACACGGCGGAAATATTGGCCGTCGGGCTTGACTGTCCAGTGGTATTTCTCAGCCAATTCACGCGCTTCTGCTTCTTGATAAACTGGGCCAATCGGTTTAGTTGGGTTGGCAAATGCAGGGTCTTTCGGGTCGACCATCATTTGGGTCAACATGCACGAAATGTTGCGTTCAGGTAGCATGTTTTTGAACTCTTGCATCAACATGTAGCCAATCATCCCTTGAGTTTCACTGCCCAATACGTCGAGTGGGTACGGCGCTACTTTTTTGTATTCGAGACCTTGTAGTGCCAGCAGGCCAACTTGAGGGCCATTGCCATGCACCAGCACCACGTTATAGTGTTTGGCTATTTCGGAAATGGTTTTGACTGCAATTTCAATGTTGCGACGTTGAACATCTGCTTCTAATGGCTGACCACGACGAAGTAGCGCGTTTCCACCTAATGCAACAACAACAGTTTGTTTGCTCATAATTCTATCTCTTCTAAGGTGGGTTGAGGTGTGCAGAGGAAATTTGCCTCAACCCATTTGATTAACCTAAGGGCTAGATACCGTCACGCTCAATTGGGCAGCTCATGCAGCGTGCACCGCCACGGCCACGGCCCAATTCGTCACCAGGAATAGACAGAACAGTGATGCCTGCTTTGTCGTATTTTTCATTGGTATAGGTGTTGCCTTCATAGCCAATCACTACGCCAGGTTTGACGGTTAGGACATTGTTTGCATCGTTCCACTGTTCACGTTCTGCGTTGAAGTTGTCACCGCCCGTTGTGATTAGGTTGAGCTTGTCAACGCCAAGTGCTTTTTCGATGGCGGTCACGAAGTAACCTTCTTCTTTGACGTTCACTGCACCAGACTCATCGCCTGTGAGGCTCCAGCATTTCACATCTTTGCGTACTACTTCTGGGTAAACAGAGAAGGTGTCTTCACGCATGTGTGTCATGACGGTATCTAAGTGCATGCAAGAGCGGTGTTTTGGTAGTTCCATCGCAATAATTTGCTTCGCTTGGCCATGTTTAAATAGGCCCGCAGCTAAGTGTTCAACACCTTGCGCTGTGGTGCGCTCAGACATACCAATCAGTACTGCACCTTTGCCAATTACAAGAACGTCGCCACCTTCAATGGTTGAATTATCGTAATTAATGCTCTCGTCATCACCGAAGTATTTAATGAAGTCTTGGCCCGCAAAGCTTGGATGCCAGCGGTAAATCGCACGCACATGGTTGGTTTCACGTTGACGTGCAGGTTTTGCCATCGGGTTGATTGACACGCCACCGTATACCCAGCAAGACGTATCGCGAGTAAATAGATGGTTTGGTAGTGGTTCAATGATGAAATCGGTTGGTGCATGCAAGCCTTGCATCATTGAAGAGGATTTCATTGGCATTTCAGCGTAAGACAAACCACCTGTCAGGATTTTTGCCAATTCAAGGTTTGGCAGATCGCTGAGGTAGCAGCGCACGTCATTCGCAAATGTTTTGCCAAGGCGGTAATCCGATACTTGTTGAGTAAGCAGCCACTCTTTTGCGACGGGAACCGCTAGCGTGTCGGCTAATAGATCGGTCAGCAGTAAAACTTCAACACCTTGGTCACGTAGCGTTTGTGTGAACGCATCATGCTCTTTCCCCGCACGCTCTACGGCCAATACATCATCAAACAAAAGGTCGTGACAGTTGGATGGTGTTAAGTGAGTGAGTGAGCGTCTTGGGCGGTGAACAAGAACTCGACGTAATTGACCAATTTCAGAACCAACATATAACTTACTCATAATAGTATCTCTCTTAATTTATATGCATTTATGCCGTTATATTTTTGACATTAAATTCAACTTGTTCTGGATAAATACATAATTATTTCTGTAGGGAATTCAGTATGAATTTATTTATTCACTTCTTTGTTCTGCAATTAATATTACCCTTGGTCTGTATATG
>NZ_NDIM01000017.1:0-13922 GCF_002241375.1 Vibrio sp. V19_P1S1T109
ACATAGCAACTTAAGACTAAAGTTCTATGATTTTTGAGTCACTTACCGCCCACTTTTCAGCTCAATTCTCGCTAAAAGGTAGTGCCAATACTCAAGTATATCGAATCAAAATTATCTTCGGTTCGACCATAAGCAAACATAATCGGTCCAATCGGCGAATCAACACCGGCAAACACCGATCCCGCACCGTATAATGGGGCGGTATCAAAGCTTAGATCAGGATCAGACCATACACCGCCGTATTCTATTGATGCACCGACATAAAATGGGGAACTGAACAGGCCAAAGTCATTATCAAACCAGCGATAACGATACACCAAACTGGTGAACGCTTTATTCTGTCCAATCAAGCTGTTACGAGGAATACCTGATAAATTTAAGAAACCACCAATCGATTTAGGGTTTATCGGCTCACTGGAATTTTTACTTTGTACCACACCGTAATCAAGATTACCGACCAAAGTATGCCTGCCAAGGCTATAAGCAGCGATCAATTCACCGGAAAATTCATACACCGTATCGTTTGATTCAAGATCGGAAGAGACGCCAGAAACTTTATCGTGTGATGCAAGATACTCAAGATCAAGATAAACACCATGGGTAGGCAAGCTGAAGTCATCTAAGGTATCAATGCGGTAGTTAGCAAACACACCAGCACGGGTGTAATCCATATTTCCCATGGATGGCCAATTTGAGACTTCGGCCTCCCCGTCGGTATAGCGGATCCCTACCTTAAACTCTCGCCATAATTTATCTTGATAACCAAGCGACAATTCTCCAATCCATTCTAAATAGCTGATCGGCAAATAATCTTTACTGGCTTCTAGACTGGTGTCATCAAACCCTTGCATTGGCTTATTACGTTTATCATTGCTAAACGAAATCAAAGCTGAGGTAAACGCTTTTTGCCCTGAGAACAGAGGAGAAAAAAGCTCCGCTTCGATGATCTTATCGGTGCCCATTTCTAGATTGAAACGTAATTCAGAACCAAACGAATTTAAGTTGGTGAAATTGGAAGAGATACCCAGCGCATACTGACTATCCGTATGAAAATCATCTTCTAAGAAAAAGCGAAAATTGAGGTAATTTGGCCCCCAAGATTTCTCTTTTACATCGATGACCAGTTGGTTCTTTCCTTCAAATTCTCGGTATTCATAGGTCACTAACTCAAAGCGATCCAATGCATAGAGATTTTCGACCGTCGCTTCAATCTGCTCGGTTGATAGCGGTTGTCCTGTCTTTAAATGTAAACGGTTTTTTAACAATTGATCGCTGTAATGACTGCGGTTGTTGAGTACGATTTCATCAACCTTCACATCATCGCCATAAATTAAAGCCCTGCGGCGAGCCTGTTTTGCTTCCACATAGCGTTGATAACTAGCACTCGATAATGACAACGAAGCCAATACCGATTGGTTCGCCATTGCGATATCGTACCCTTTCCTATAAGCCGTAGGCATTTTATCAAATTCAGTGGTTTCCATCCTGCCGACATCAGGGCGTAAAAATACATCTCGCTCATTCAATAAACGTGCTTGTTTTTGAGTGCTTCTTTGTACGAGATAGTTGGAAAGCTGATCGGCTACTGTCAAAAAGGTGGTGAAAGCTTCTTGGTTTTTGTAATCGGTACTAATATCGATCGCGATAACAATATCAGCCCCTAAGGCACGTGCAACATCAACAGGCATGTTATTGGTCACACCGCCATCGACTAACCAACGACCATCAACTTCGTAAGGTGGCAGTGCTCCAGGTACTGACATACTCGCCATCATCGCATCCACTAAATAGCCACGATCCAGCACCACTTCCTCAAGAGCAATGATATCAGTTGCTACCGCGCGATAAGGAATAGGCAGTTGATCAAAGGACTGAAATTCAGAGAGATTGCCCGACGTTTCTCGCAAAATACGCAACATATTTTGCCCTTGCACCACACCACGTGGTGCGCGGATCTCCCCCCAACGCAGTCCAAGGTCGGTGGTCAGTTGATAGCGGTCTTCGTACTCTTTATCCCGAACACGACGTTGGCTACGGTTGACCCGGTCACGATAACCTTCATTCCAATCTACGCTGTAAATTAAACTTTCAATTTCATCGGCGCTCATACCACTGGCATAGAGGCCGCCCACATAAGCGCCCATGCTGGTACCAGTAATGAAATCAACGGGGATGCGCATCTCTTCCAGCGCTTTGAGAACGCCAATGTGCGCTGCACCTTTTGCTCCGCCACCAGCAAGTACCACAGCAATCTTAGGGCGCGCAGCACTGTCCAGCATAGGTTTTTCAGCTTGTGGCTCATCAGCCACCGCGAAAGTCGCAGGAAACATGAATACCAAGAACAATAAGTTACTTAAAAACTGTTTCACGACTCTTCCTTAAATCCCTTTGAAATCAATTTAATATAAACTCCCCCAGCTACCACTGAAAGAGATTTTTTAACCATTGTCCTGGTTGTTTATTACAGCTCTGTTTCAATGCGCCGCTTTTATCCCACATGGGCAGTTTAAATTCGTTGTGACAATCTTGGACTAATTCACCCTCGGAACTGGTTTTAAAGCCAATCGTGGTAATGCCTTGCGGCCAAGGAAGAAGTAATTTTTCCGGGATCCGATGTTGTAAATATTCCGCGTACACCCGTAATGCACCACTCGAACCCGTAAGTTTGATCGGCTGATTATCATCGCGGCCAAGCCAAACCGTGGTGACTTCACGGCCATCCACCCCGACAAACCAACTGTCGCGGCTATCGTTAGTGGTACCAGTTTTCCCCGCCAATGCAGCCCAAGCGAACTGGTTATTGAGATAGCGCCCGGTCCCTTCAAGTACTCCTCGCTTCATCGCATAAGTTGTAAGCCACGCCGCTTGCTGCTCAACGGCTTGGGATACTTTGGGAATTGATTGATAGAGCACATTGCCCTCTAAATCCAATACCGAGCGCAGCGCCGATAAGGGCGCTTTTTTACCCGAGTTGGTTAAGGTTTGGTACATCTGCGCCACTTGATAAGGCGTCAGAGAGAATGCGCCAAGAAACATCGACGGTACAGGACGGATCTCCTCTTTGTTGACACCGAGCCGCACCAAAGTGTCAGAAACTTGTTCAATCCCAAGCTGCATGCCCAATTGTACCGTGGGCACATTGAGTGATTTAGCTAACGCGAGATACAACGGCACTTCACCACGGAACTGACGATCAAAGTTGCGCGGTGACCACACTTCGCCTTTGTTCCCTTTGAGTGTGATGGGTTTATCGATAAGCGTGCTGGCTAAGTTGTATTTATCTGGCTGTGCGAGTGCGGTGAGATAGACCGCTGGTTTGACTAACGAGCCGATAGGACGGCTTGCATTTAAAGCGCGGTTAAAGCCGTCATAACCGGTCTGTTTACCGCCAACCATGGCACGGATTTCACCACTGGTTCGATCAACAGCGATTGCTGCGGCTTCTAAGTTTTTCCCCGCCGTTTTGGAAAGCACTGGAATTTGTCGATCAATCGCCAGCTCCAATTTGACTTGCGAAACAGGATCGAGCGAGGTAAAAACGCGCAGGCCAGTATCCGCTTTGAAGGCGTCGCCCACTTTCTCTTTCAGTTCAATTTTTAACTGCTGAAAATACGCTGGCTGGCGGCTGGCAATGTGAGGATGCTTTTGCACATCTAACGGTCGACTGGCCGCTTGTTCAAACTGTTTAGCCGTCAAAATATCTTGCTGCATCATCAGCTTTAAAACCAAGTCGCGACGCTCTTTAGCACGTTCAGGGTAACGCGCCGGGTTATAATAAGAAGGCCCTTTAACCATGCCCACCAACAACGCTAGTTGATCAATACGCAATTCTTGCAATGGTTGACCGAAATAAAGCCGTGAGGCGAGGCCGAAACCGTGAATCGCCTCACCGCCACTTTGCCCCAAATAAACCTCATTTAGATAGGCTTCTAAAATGCGATCTTTACTGTAGCGATAGTCAATAATGAGCGCCATATAAGCTTCACGCACTTTACGCCATAAGGTTCGATCGCTGGATAAGAAAATATTTTTTGCCAGCTGTTGAGTTAACGTGCTGCCGCCTTGCACGGTGCGCCCAGCCTTAATGTTGGCTACTAAAGCACGGGCAATCGCAAATGGAGAGATGCCATCATGTTGATAAAAATAGCGATCCTCGGTCGCAAGCAACGCATCCACCATCACTTCAGGAAACTGATCACGACGTAAAAATAGCCGCTGCTCATCGTTGCCTTTTTCAAGCATGCCGAGCATTTTGGGCTCAATACGCAAGTAACCTAAATCCCCTTTTTGCTCAAGAGATTGGATACGAACTAAACCGCTGTCATTAAAATGGAGCATCACATGGCGGTCAGGCTCAGGGCCATCGGCAAACTCAAAAGGGCGGCGGATGATCTCAATTTTGCTTGATGATGAAGAGTACTCGCCAGCATAGCGTGGCTGGTTCACTTTGCGATAGTTGAGTACATCAAGCTCATTGCGCAGCTCTTGCAACGGGATGTCATCACCGGGTGCTAAATTCAAAATACGCGCATACACGACGGTCGGTAAATCAAAAAGCTGGCCTTCGAAGCGTTGTTTAACCACGCTATTTAGGTAAATACCAACAAACAACAGCACCGCAGCCAGTGCAAGGCTCAGTTTCCAGCCAATACCCCACACAATTTTCCACCATGCTTTGCGTGGCGCTGAAGGCTTCTTAGCCGGGCGACGTGAAGGTTTTTTTACGCTATTTTTTTGAGTGCCCGTAGGCTTTTTCTGGGTTGTCATTGTGCTAATTGCCGCTTAGTTTTCGTCGTCGCTATGTGGTTGGCAGGATCATCAGGCCAAACGTGTTTTGGGTAACGCCCTTTCATCTCTTTTTGTACTTCTTTATAAGCGCCCTGCCAGAAACCGGCGAGATCTTGAGTTACCTGCAAAGGCCGCTGCGCAGGTGAGAGCAGTTCCATTACCACTTTTTTACGCCCTTGAGCGATGGTGGGGGAATCTTGCTCGCCAAACATCTCCTGCATACGGACCGACAGCATCGGCTCCGCGCCCAGTTGATAACGAATGGCGGCTCGATTACCTGTGGGTAGCGGGTGGTGAGTTGGAAGCCAGCGATCAATCTCTTGGTTTAATGGCCAACCTAAATAGGCATTGAGTGCATCAAGAAGCGGTACTTTCGCTAACGCTTTGACCGATTTTACCCCGACTAAATAGGGGGCTAACCAAATTTCAAGATCATCGAGCAGCGCTTGTTCCTCGACAGCAGGCCACGCCGCTTCCGGTAGCCATTGCGCAGCGCAACGTATGCGCGTTAATAAAGCGCTCGCCGCTTCGCTCCAGTGTAATACCGATAGCCCCTTGCGACGGACATAATTGAGCAAGGCTTGCGTCATTTTTTCATGAGCAGGCTCTGGCAGCGCTTCACGCTCAATAACCAATTTACCGCACAGGGTTAGCCTTTCCGCGCAAAGTTTCCCCGCTTTCTCATCCCAATCGACTCGTTCTTGTGTACTAAATAGCTCAGGGAAATGGGCTTGCAGTGCATCAATATCCAACTCTGTCGCAACAAAGATTTGGCTCGCTTGTGAGCCGCTGCGCATTAAATCCACCACCACTAAATAGTGCGCGCCAGCGAGGCGTTCATCGTCACGCATTTGCGCGCCGTGACCATTCGCCAATAAAAACTGCCCCCGTTGCGACTCGCTGCGACGCTGGGCAATGCGATCGGGAAAAGCCAAACTCAGCACTAACGCCAACAATGATTCATCCACTTGTGTTAGCTGAAATTGGCCACCGAGTGCGCGCGCAAGCGTCGTGGCACGCTGATGTAGGTTTTGTGTTTTAGGGTGAGTCGCTTGCTGCCAACGCATTAAGCTATGTTGTAAATCCAGCACATTACGCTCAGGCTCTTCCAATAAAGCGGTCACAGCGAGCGCCGTATTTAGCATTGAATCACTCGTTTCATGGGCTTTGAGCAGCATACTCACCAGCCTTGGTTCCACACCGAGTGACTGCGCTTTTTTACCCAATGCGCTGAGCTGCTGTTTGCTGTCCATCAAACCAAGCGTATGCAATAGACTCCAAGCTTGCTGCATCGCTGCTGGTGGTGGTGTATCCAGCCAAGGCAAATCGTTGACCGACACCACACCCCACTGCGCAAGCTCCATCGCTAAAGACGCTAAGTCACTGTGCAATATTTCCGCGCTCGGCACTTGGGGTTGCTGCTTATATTGTGCTTCGCTGTAAAGGCGCAAACAGATGCCAGGTTCTAGGCGTCCGGCGCGCCCCGTGCGTTGCTGCGCCGATGACTGGGCAATTTTCACTTGCTCTAAACGAGTGATGCCCGTTTTAAGATCAAACTTCGCTATCCGCTCTAGCCCTGCATCCACCACTAAGCGTATCCCCTCAATGGTCAGCGATGTTTCGGCAATATTAGTCGCTAGCACAATTTTCCGTTTGCCTGCTACTGCAGGCGCAATCGCTTTTTGCTGCGCTTGTAGACTCAACTGCCCGTATAAAGGACAAATATCAAACTCATCGGCTAAGTGTGCGAGCTGCTGTTCAAGCTGTTTAATGGCTGAAACGCCAGGTAAAAAAGCCAGCAGAGAGCCACTTTCAGCTCGCATCAAGCCTTCAATCTGTTTGCTCATCGTCGGCACAAGATAATCATTGGCTCGCAGCGGTGCATAGCGCACTTCAACCGGATAAGCGCGACCTTCAGATTGCACATAAAGTGCTTGGGGTAATAATGACTGCAATGCCAGTTGATCTAAGGTTGCCGACATTACGACGATTTTAAGATCTTCTCGCAGAGCTGATTGCACTTCCAAACTTAATGCGAGAGCCGTATCCGCGTGAATACTCCGCTCGTGATACTCATCGAAGATCAAGAGATCGATTCCGCTTAGCTCAGGATCGGTTTGGATCATACGTGTCATGATCCCTTCTGTCACAATTTCAAGCTGTGTCGCTGTGCTGACTTTACTCTCACCACGCATACGATAGCCGACGGTTTGCCCAACACTCTCACCTAATTGCTGTGCTAAATAGCAAGCAATACTGCGCGCCGCCAAACGACGCGGTTCAAGCATGATGATCTTACCCGTGAATAATTGCGCTTTTAATAGCTGTAACGGGAAATGGGTCGACTTACCCGCGCCAGGAGCGGCTTTGACAATCATCTGTGGGTGAGCTTGTACTCCCGCCAGCAGCTCGGGCATCACAGCTTGAATGGGCAATTGTGACAATGTGCAATCCTTATGGTTAAATGGCGGCAACATTGTACATAAAAACAGTAGATAAATGCAGTTCAATCCTCCACTTCGATCCGCGACCTTACTCAAACGCTACAAGCGTTTTTTGGCCGACATTGAGTTTGCCGATGGTCAACAAGAGACTATTCACTGCGCCAATACTGGCGCGATGACGGGCTGCGCCGAGGCGGGTAATCGTGTCTGGTTCTCCACCTCGGACAACCCTAAACGTAAATACCCACACAGTTGGGAGCTGACTGAAACCCAGCAAGGCCACTGCATTTGCGTCAACACGGCTCGGGCGAATACGCTGGCAGTAGAAGCGATTCAAAACGGCATCATCAAAGAGCTGCAAGGATATGAGCAATTACAAACTGAAATGCGCTACGGCCAAGAAAATAGCCGAATTGATATCTTGCTCAAATCACCCTCTAAACCGACGTGCTATATAGAAGTGAAAAGCGTCACCTTATTGGATGAACGTTACTCTCCACAGGACGATATCGCCTGCAATTCAGGACAAGGTTATTTCCCCGATGCCGTTACAACGCGTGGACAAAAGCATTTGCGTGAATTAACGGAAATGGCAAAAAGTGGAAGCAGAGCAGTACTTTTGTTTGCTGTTTTGCATTCAGGGATTGAAAAAGTCTCGCCTGCACTCCATATAGACGCAAACTATTCACTATTATTGAAACAAGCGCAAAAAGAAGGGGTGGAAGTACTGTGCTACAAGGCTGTACTTTCAAGGAATGAAATCAAGCTCGTTAACACTGTAGAATTCGCCCATTAGTGACAAAAAATTGATGGCGCCTTCACATTGACAATAAGTTTACGATTGAGTGTTTGCCTCCTATAGATCTTTTTGCTATAGATACCCGCCTAAAATTAGCTGCTCGCGCAGTTGACTAGGTGTTAGTAGGAGATGCTGCATGCCGGAATTAAAGAAAAAAGCGATAGGCATCCTAGCCATTGCAGGTGTTGAGCCGTATCAGGAAAAGCCAGGTGAAGAGTATATGTCACCTGAGCAAATAGCTCACTTTACAAAAATTTTAAGTGCTTGGCGCAACCAACTTCGTGAAGAAGTTGAGCGTACCGTTCACCATATGCAAGATGAAGCCGCAAACTTTCCCGATCCCGTTGATCGCGCTTCTCAAGAAGAAGAATTCAGCTTGGAATTGCGTAACCGTGACCGTGAACGTCGCTTGATCAAGAAAATTGAAAAAACATTAAGCAAAATTGAAGAAGATGATTTTGGTTTTTGTGAATCTTGTGGCGTGGAAATCGGCGTTCGTCGCTTAGAAGCTCGACCAACGGCGGACCTTTGCATTGACTGCAAAACGCTAGCCGAACTTAAAGAAAAACAGATGCAAGGTTAATCTTACCTTTTGTTTGTGTTAAAAAAGGGAGCTAAAGCTCCCTTTTTGTTTTCACTCGATACCCAAATAACTTGTAACTTGGATGAATCGCAATGCACTATATTGGCCGATTTGCCCCATCACCTTCAGGCCCACTTCATTTTGGTTCTTTGATCGCTGCACTTGGCAGCTACTTTCAAGCAAAATCACAGCAAGGTAAGTGGTTGGTTCGCATCGAAGATTTGGATCCGCCAAGGGAAATGCCAGGAGCCTCCACCCTGATACTTCAAGCCATCGAAGCCTATGGTTTGCATTGGGATGACGAGGTGGTTTATCAAAGCCAGCGCCACACTTTATACCAAGATCAAATTGAGGCTTGGCTTGAATCAGGGCAAGCCTATTATTGTGATTGCACGCGTAAACAAATTAAACAGATAGGTGGCTTTTATCCCGGTACATGCCGCTATAAAAAACCAACATTAACCGAAGATTGCGCGGTTAGGTTGCGTGTTGATACACCGGTAGAGTCATTTTTCGACCAAAAACATGGCGAAATTCACATTCCTAAAGCATTAGCACAGGAAGACTTCATCATTAAGCGACGTGACGGTTTATTTGCTTATAATCTTGCCGTAGTGCTCGATGATATCGATCAAGGAGTGACGGAAGTGGTGCGGGGAGCCGATTTAATTGAACCAACAGGACGACAAATCAGCTTGTATCATTGCTTACATAAAACTCCGGTAAGCTACCTTCACTTGCCGCTCGCGATGGATGGTAATGGCAATAAATTATCCAAACAGAATCATGCCACTGCCATTGATATTCAAAATCCTAAACCTACTTTGCTTAAGGCAATGCGCTTTTTAGGGTTTGAGATAAAACAAGAGATTAGCGACGCTTCCATCGATGAAATTATCTTTTGGGGCAGTCAGAATTGGCACGTTGAACAACTCCCTCGGGAGACCGAGATCACACCGTGATTCTCAAAAGGCTATCCTTACGCTATGATTAGCCGCAAAATCGTCCCGAACGGGCACTTTAAATAACAAAAGCAAGGTTGGCAAAAACCAATTATTGCCAGATGCACATGAATAAAAACGACTATACACCACGCGAAAATCGCGTTTACCAAGACTTAGCTCTAAATATTATCACTCGTGATGAACACAATATTTCGCGCAAGCAAATCAGCGATAATGCGCTCAAGGTGCTATACCGACTTCATGGCGCAGGTTTTGACGCCTATTTAGTCGGTGGTGGAGTACGCGACCTACTATTAGGTGAGACACCAAAAGATTTTGATATCGCCACTAATGCAACACCAGAGCAAATACGCCAACAGTTTCGCAACTGCCGCTTGATCGGCCGTCGCTTTCGCTTAGCGCACATCATGTTTGGCCGCGACGTGGTGGAAGTGGCGACTTTCCGTGGACACCATCAAGAGCCGAGCCAAAACGTCTCAGCACAATCTGAAGCGGGTATGCTGCTACGTGATAACGTCTACGGCACCATTGATGAAGATGCTGAACGCCGGGACTTCACGATTAACGCCATGTATTACAACATCGGTGATTACAGCATTCATGATTATGCTGGCGGCATGGAAGACTTAGAAGATAAGCTCATCCGCTTAATTGGCGATCCTGAAACGCGCTACCGTGAAGACCCAGTGCGCATGTTGCGTGCGATTCGTTTTGCGGCCAAGCTCGATTTCGATATCGAAGAAGAGACTGCCGACCCAATCGAACATCTTGCTCCTTTACTGCAAGATATTCCTGCGGCACGTTTGTACGAAGAATCGCTAAAGATGCTGCAAACTGGCCACGGTTTAGAAACCTACCACTTAATGCGTGAGTACAACCTGTTCCAGCAGTTGTTCCCTGTGATAGCTCAAGAGTTCACTCCAGACTACGACTCGCACACAGAACAGATGTTGGATCTGGTCTTAGATTCAACCGACCTGCGTATTGAAGAAGGTAAACGCATCAACCCAGCCTTCATGTTTGCTGCCATGTTCTGGTACCCGACAGTGAAACTGGCTGATGCGTTAATGCAGCAGCGTAATTTCGCCTATTACGACGCCGTCATGGAAGCGAGTAACCTCATCCTTGACCAAGTGGTGAAAACCCTTGCCATACCTCGTCGTCATACCGCAACAATTCGCGAAATTTGGCAATTGCAGTTGCGCTTACCACGTCGCAATGGGAAACGCGCCTTCCGCCTTATGGAGCTCAACAAATTCCGAGCGGGTTTTGATTTTCTACAAATGCGTGGCGAGATCGAAGGCGGAGAGACTAAGAAGCTGGCTGACTGGTGGACAACGTTTGAAAGCGCCGGGCGGGATATGCGCCAAGCGATGGCAAATGATTTGGAAAGTGGCGCAAGTAACAAACCCAATGTACGCCGCCGCAGAAGCCCACGTAATAAAAAGAGCCGCCCAGAATCATGATTCTCGTTTATATTGCTGTTGGCAGTAATTTAGGCGACCCAATCGCGCAAGCTAAGCAGGCCATTGAAGCCTTGAAATGTTTGCCACACTCTCGATTTTTAAGCGCCTCATCCTTGTACAGTAGTACACCGATGGGGCCACAAAACCAGCCCGATTACATCAATGCGGTGGTTGCGATAGAAACCGATTTAACGCCACTTGAGCTGCTCGATTGCACCCAAAATATCGAGTTAGAGCAAGGGCGAGTTCGCAAAGAAGAACGTTGGGGGCCAAGAACGCTCGATCTGGATATTCTTCTTTACGGCAATGAGGTGATCGATTCCGAGCGATTGACCATTCCTCACTACGGAATGAAAGTACGTGAATTCGTGCTCTACCCGCTCGCCGAAATCGCACCAAGTTTACAACTCCCTGATGGGACTGAGCTCAATCAACTGTTACCGCTCGTCGAACGTAACGGGCTCGGTATTTGGCACTCGCCAGCGCCTCGTAAGGACATTTAATGAAAAAAATCACCATAAACGATCTGATCCAATGGAAACAACAAGGTCGTAAATTTGCAACCGTCACCGCGTATGACGCAAGCTTTGCTCAGCTTTTTGAAAGCCAAGAGATGCCTGTATTATTAGTGGGCGATTCTCTGGGTATGGTGCTACAAGGTCACACAGATACCCTACCCGTCACCGTTGAAGAGATTGCCTACCACACACGCAGCGTGCGTGCCGGTAGCCCTAACTGTTTATTGATGGCTGATATGCCTTTTATGAGCTACGCCACACCACAACAAGCCTGTGAAAGCGCCGCTAAATTGATGCAAGCGGGTGCAAATATGGTCAAAATCGAAGGTGGTGATTGGCTGGTCGAGACGGTGAAAATGCTGACTGAACGCGCGGTTCCGGTTTGCGCACACCTTGGTTTAACACCACAATCGGTCAATATTTTTGGTGGCTATAAAGTACAAGGCCGCGACCAAGAAAAAGCAGACCGAATGGTCAAAGACGCGTTGGCGCTCCAAGAAGCGGGCGCACAAATTGTGTTATTAGAGTGTGTACCGGCCAGCCTAGCAGCGCGAATTACCGAAGTGCTTGATGTGCCAGTGATTGGCATTGGCGCAGGTAACGTGACCGATGGACAAATTCTAGTAATGCACGATATGTTCGGAATTTCGGCGAATTACATGCCAAAATTCTCGAAAAACTTTCTTGCTGAAACAGGGGATATGCGTAAAGCCGTCGCAAAATACATCGCAGATGTAGAAAGTGCCGCTTTCCCTGATGACGCTCATACCATCGCCTAAAGGAGATATTCATGCAAACTTTTGCTGACATTTCAGCTCTTCGCGAGCAGATCAAACAGTATAAGCGTGAAGGCCGCCGAGTCGCTTTTGTACCGACCATGGGCAATTTACATGAAGGCCACTTAACCCTAGTGCGTAAAGCACGTGAAGAGGGCAATGTGGTCGTGGTCAGTATTTTTGTTAACCCGATGCAATTTGACCGCGCGGATGACTTAAATAACTACCCGAGAACACTGGATGAAGACTTAAGTAAACTCAACGCGGAAGCGGTTGATTTGGTCTTTACCCCAACCCCAGAAATAATGTATCCGCAAGGATTAGAAAAACAGACCTTTGTTGAAGTACCGGGGCTTTCTCATATGCTCGAAGGCGCATCAAGACCAGGGCATTTCCGTGGCGTTGCAACCATAGTCGCTAAGCTGTTCAACATAGTGCAGCCGAATGTTGCCTGTTTTGGTGAAAAAGATTTTCAACAGTTAGCGGTGATCCGCCAAATGGTCAGCGATCTTTGTATGGATATCGAGATTGTCGGCGTCCCTACCGTCCGTGAAATGGATGGCTTGGCGATGAGTTCACGTAACGGGCTGCTGACGTTGGATGAACGCCAACGTGCACCTGTCCTTGCTCGCACCATGCGTTGGATAAGCAGTGCACTGCGTGGTGGCCGCGACGATTACGCGTCGATCATTGAAGATGCCAGTGACCAATTGCGCGCTGCTGGGCTACAACCTGATGAGTTGTTTATTCGCGATGCCAAAACGCTGCAACTGATCTCTAATGAGACCACACAAGCGGTGATCTTAGTGTCTGCATTTCTGGGTAAAGTACGCTTAATCGACAACCAAGTGTTAGAATTTAGCGCAGAAACGAAAGCGGACCCTGAAGAAGAGTAATTGCTATTTCAAGTGATGAAGTGATGAAGTGATGACTCATTCTCGCTTCAGAACCCTATATTGCAAAGGTCGCCCATAAGGAGCGACCTTTTTTGTATCGTAATTTAACTGAGGTTAACGCGATTGTCGGAGAACAATATAGTTTGATCATTTTTGAGGTTCGTTACTACTGCTGAAATTAATGAAATGACAATGAATAGAGATTAATTTCTAGCTCATTTTTGGACAAAAACTGTTTCAGCAAACCACATCGATCATCATAAATGGCTTACTCTCAACGCTCACAAAACTAATTCCCTCCTCTTTAAGGGGAGGGTTAGGGTTGAGGTGAACCCCCTCCTAGCCCTGTCTCTTGATCACAAGTCTGGTGAATCAAGAGACTTAGCCAGTTCATACCCTTCAAGGATGGTTTGTAACCTAAACCATCCTTGCCATAATGTCTTTATAGAAGCACGACCCGTTCGCTTTGTATTCTTCCAACCCCCTAATCGAGCAATACCTCTGTAAGCCCATGATATGTCCGGAGCTTCCTTCGGTAGCCCTTTTCTTTCTAGCTTTAGCCACATTAGCTTCCATGCTTTGCCTTTTAATATCGGCTCACAACTGCTCTTAGATAACTCATCTGATTCATTCATAAATCTCAACTGGAGCAACCGAGTCGCGATAAAAGCCAGAATAACGCTGAGC